>JAPUIL010000523.1 GCA_027297085.1 Verrucomicrobiota bacterium
GTACGCCACGATCTTGAAGGCGAGCGAGCATGGCTGCATCTCCTGTTGAAATAGCAGCAGCAGGAATTTTCACTTCAGCATCGCCATAGTTCATCGCTCCGGTGTGTGGTGAACGCAAACTATGGGCTGTTACCGAGCGAACCAAACACGCAACCGCACCTTGCGAAGCTGCAAGCCTGGCGCCATTAGATCTAAAACGCACGGTCTGCCCGTAACCAGCGCCCGTTTCAGGGTCATAGCTGGGCATTGGATTATTAAATAGAACTATTTTCCCCTTAGCCTCATCACCCAGCGCTTCGAGTTCAGCTTCATTGCCGACAACCACTACCTCAGCGGTTATTCCTTCTTCAGAGGTGCCAACGGATCTACCAAGGCCCAGCATGGCTATAGGCGCTAGACGTGGTTGAGTCATTACCAAAGATTCGCTGCCACGCACCCAGTGCGGAACCATCACTGGCTCAATGTGAACGTTTTCCTGGCCATCTTCACGCATCGAATCCGCAGCCCAATTGATCGCTTGTGTCAGCTGGGGTGAACCGCTTAAACGGTGGCCGATCCCATCGCAAAGTTCCTGCATCTTATTATATCCATCATTATCTTCAATCGTAGATTGAATAATGCGCTTTGATACATCACGATATTGATTCGATATAGATTGTTTATTTGCGCAACCTTGAGCTGTTATCAAGAGAACGCCTAAAGTTAACAAACTTACGAAAGTACGC
Organism: Verrucomicrobiota bacterium; assembly: GCA_027297085.1. GTDB lineage: Bacteria > Verrucomicrobiota > Verrucomicrobiia > Opitutales > UBA2995 > UBA2995. The sequence goes on from JAPUIL010000523.1 coordinate 726, forward strand.
TGCGTAGGGTCATACATCTTTATCCTCTTAATTAACGCTTAATGCTGAGTTAGAAATTCCCGATTTTCAGATACAGCACCTTGATAAGGCAGATAGCCGTTGTAAAGTTCGCGCTGAGTTATTTCATCGCCAATGGTTGTAAGCATAATACTCCTAACCTCATCAAGGTCATCAGTCTGGCCAAGTGCCCAATATAACCCAAAGGTTTCAAACGCCTTCGTGCCGAGCATCAATGGCGACACAAAAATTTTGAGTGACGTTAACTAGCCCGCATTTCTCACGGAGTTGAGATGTTGAGGATGACGACCGATAGGCGAGGGCGCGCACTGCTGTGCGTAACTAAGCCGGGAGGGAGGAACACTCCGCATGTCAGCCCGCTGTGTCGAGCCATAGCCTCTGGCGACGGCTGAAAAATGCGTGCAAACGAATGTTTACAGAGTGTAATTTGAAAGAAAATCACTAGTCGTTCATTTTCATAACCTTGCTTCATTTTGTGCGCATTTGGTGAGATATACGGGCTAGACCAACTACTTGATCAGAGCTGTACAGAGGTTCCTATGAATAATAATCAGCATGCTACTTCACGATTGGCATTCACTGTTTTATTCATTCTTTTATCTAACACCGTGATCGCCCGAAGCGACCTGAATCCCGGCGAAGCCTGTAGCAAATTAAGTAATTTATCAATGACGGACACCACGATTTCTTCCAGACAGTTCGTCGGCGAAAACACATTCACACCACCCGGCACCGATGATGTGCTTCCACTTCCAGCAATCAGTCGTGTGGTCGGTGTTAAACCCGGCATGATTCAATTTTTCTCTCCTCCCCTATAACGCCCACCTCGGCGGCCTCGCCGCCCTACCGAAAACGACATCACCCAGGCAAATTCCAATCACCACGAACACTATGCTCAAGCGCGCACTCCTACTTTGTTTATTGCTGACTAGTCAGTTTGTATTCGCAGATTATCCAGCCGATATGTCCCAATGGACGTCAACGGTCCCGGCTTATATGCCAGTTGATCTTCGGCAGCGCGTTGATGCGCTGCGTATCACGGTTGCCCGGACGCCCACCACAACACCACAATTGTTAGAAGAACGGGCGCCCTTGTTCTGGGATTGGGCGAATGCTTATGCCCTGACCGGTAGAGCAATTCACCCTAATCTTCCGCAAGAAGTGGCAAACATAAGACAGGGGACTCCAGGACAAAGGCAGGTTGATTCCTATGCCGGCAGCTTTGACTGGTTTATCAGGGAGTTAGCATTTCAGGACGCCTTTCCTGATGCAATCAATGAACTTGAGTCTGGATACCTTGGACCGTTTCAAGCAAATGGTTTTTCTTCCCTAAGCCAAACCTACACGGTCGGAGATGAACCAATAGTCCAAGGTGGTGGCTTCCTAGTTGCTACTCGGGATCATCGCGGTGGTTTAAGCATTCAGACGGAGAACCCTGGTGCGGACAATTGGGTCAATGTCACCAGCAACAATCCAGGCGTGGTGTTTGAGGTTACTACTGCAGGCCTAAGCGGTATGTTTTCTGGTGGTGGTCTGGGCGCACAGTACTTTCCCAGACCCTATTTTAGAGTGGCACAAGGCAGCTTGAATCCCGGTGACGTGGTCACCATTACCATGGGAGATCGCAGTCAGGGATCTCGTGGTCTGAAACTTCCGTCTGCCAGCAATTCAGCGTTACGACTTCGAGTCTGGGTATCTCTGGAAAATCCTGATGAGCTGTTCTCGCTTAATGAAATACCGTTTTATTCAAAAGGATTGGCAACCAGAGCACTAAGAGGATTTGGTCCATCAATTGCGGGAACAAACGAGGCAGTGCTACTTTCAGTTCGCAATGAGGACCAATTTCGTAACCGCGCTACATCGGACTTTAAAGCCTTCGAAGTGTTCGACGGTGATTCCAGAATTTTTGAAGTCACCGATACGACTCGCGCTTATCATGAAATAAGCAGCCATCGTTTTTCTCGCTCAGGCGTGCACTACTTAACGATAAGATCCACCGATGGTGAGATAGAAGGCGAGTTCAATCCCATCCTGGTAACCGATGTAACCATAGACCATATTTACTGGGGCGAGACTCACGGTCACACTGGATTTGCAGAGGGCTCTGGTACCGTCGACAACTTCTTTCAATTTGCCAGAGAAGACGCGCGGCTAGATTTCATGACCCTGTCCGAGCATGACATGTGGATGGATGATTGGGAGTGGGAAGTATTGCGGAAAAAAGTCATCGAAGCGGATGATCCAGGACGCTTTCTTACTTACTTGGGTTATGAGTGGACTCGGAGCCCACTGCTTGGAGGTCATCACAATGTTTTATTTCGTACACCGGAATCCAGAGATAGAGTTGAATCACAACGCGCCCCTTTAATACCCATTTTGTATGAATTGCTAAAAGCTGAAAACAAAATTGAAGACGTGTTGGTGATTCCACACGCCCACAATCCTGGTCGTTGGTGGGAGTCGGATCATGACGTGGAACACCTGGTGGAAATTGTTTCCAATCATGGTACTTTCGAATGGTTGGGTCGCGCGTTCCTGCAGGAAGGTTTTCATCTCGGCTTTGTTGGTGGATCGGATGACCACATAGGTCATCCCGGTATCAGGCCATTGAACAGCGAGCGAGTTGGCAGTGATAATTTCGGTGGCATGGCAGCGGTAATGGCGCGATCACTTGATTCGGATGTGTTGTTTGACGCCATGCGTGCAAAGCAAACTTACGCCACTAATGGGCAGAAAATTATTCTGCAATTGACGGCAAATGGGCAGGCCATGGGTCAAGTGCTACCGAAAGCAGAAAAGGTAATTCTATCCGGCAGAGTAATAGGTACCTCAGCAATAACCAATATCGACCTGGTGAAAAACGGTCAAGTGATAGAATCGGTTGACTACCTGCTTGCTTCCGTCGCCACGGGTTTACTCGAGCTTCGCTTCGATTCCGAAACTGATCCTTACGAGCGTGACGTACGGTCAAGAGGTTCCAGGGCCTGGCCTGGTCAGCTTACCGTAAGCGGAGCAAATATTCGTAGAGTCACCATACCTAATGTAGAAAACGTCTACACCGAGTTTGCCCGCATTAGTGAGAATGACCCGCAGACTGTACAATTTTTCATGCGCACACGCGGAGCGCCACGTAGCATTTATATGCAGGTGGATAACGTGACGGCCAAAGCAAGCCTAAATCTCACCCTGACATCGGGAAATGCCCCTGAGTCGGAACAAGTGGCTCTCACCGAGGCACGCGGTTCGGGTCGATTGATAATTTCACCTCAGCAAAAACATCGCGACCAGGTGCGAGTCCGTTGGATAAATCAGCCAACGGAGAAAGATCGGCAATTTGAGTTCTCTGATAGAAACGCAGCTGGGGGTGATAGTTACTATGTGCGTATTACCCAGACAAACGGCGGTATGGCCTGGTCCAGCCCGGTCAAAATGCAGGAATAACCTCAGTAATATACTTAGCAATAACCTCCACTGTGGGTCTCATGGGGTTTTTGTTTGGCCTGAAAAATCCCAACTGATTGTTACTACCTCGCAATTTGCCAGTCATAACCCCCACCTCGACGTCCTGTCCTGAGCTGAGTCGAAGGGCTTCGCCGCCCAACCGAGTTGTGCCGAGCATAGCGACATGACCACCAGAGCCCAAACGACCTCACTCAATCACGTTCCAATCAGTATCAGTAACCAGTAAAGGCCGGGAGAAATACCGGCCTTTTCTCAGATTGACATACTTGACCAAATACCAATATTCAGGATATATTGGTATAAATGTAATAGAGAAAGGATTTACTCATGGCACGAAATACAAGTGTGGATATTGGGGACGAGCTTAGCAAATTCGTTGCCGGAGGTGTGCAAAAAGGCCGGTACGGTTCCGCAAGCGAAATGGTTCGAGCAGGTCTTAGGCTTCTTCAGGATCAAGAAACCAAAATGGCCGCATTGCGGGCGGCGGTTCAAGATGGAATAGACAGTGGATCGGCTGTGCCGTTTGACTTTGATCAGTTCAGGACTGCCCGAAAAGACAAACCCTAATGCTTCCATTATTCCTTCGCCCCAAAGCAATCCAAGACCTGGAAGAAATCGCGGATTACACTTTTGAGCAATGGGGTCCAGAGCGAATGGCACTCACATAAGGCCGTTATAAGCGAATCTACGGTCCATTTCCTTTCGAGGGGGTCAAACCTTAAATCCCGCATTGGCATGCACGATTGCAAGGAATGACCCCGAAGCCGGTCTTGCTTCGATATTTGACAAAAAACCGCTTAAGTGAGTGCCATTCGGGTCCAGAGCAAGAAGACATCTATCTAGAATTGCTTCATACAGCGTTCATGGCTCTTTCGAAAAACCCAAATCTTGGGCGTGTATACGCTGAGGTATATCCGGGACTTCGCGGGTATCTCGCCGGTCGTCATATTATTCTCTACCAAGTCTCGGACGTAGCAGTTGAAATTGTGCGTGTTCTTCATCACAGCATGGATCTTGATAGTCAGCTTTAATTTTCCTATCCGTTATTCCATGAATAACTTACGAGCGCTTTTCGTTGGTGTTTTCTTGAGTGTCCTTTTGTTAGGCGCAGCCTGCACTAAAGACACCCGGCCAAACATTCTTCTGGTAATGGCCGACGACCAGGGCTACGGCGATGCGGGATTCACGGGCCACCCTTTTGTCAAGACGCCGAATATGGATGCGATGGCGAAAGACAGTCTTGTCTTTAATCGCTTCTATGCCGGCGCCCCAGTCTGTTCACCGACCCGGGCCAGCGTAATGACCGGCCGAACGCCGATGCGCACCAATGTGCCCAACCATGGGCACTACATGCGGCCGAAAGAAAAAACGATCGCCGAAGCGCTCAAGGACGCAGGTTACGTGACGGGCCATTTCGGAAAATGGCACATCGGCTCAGTCCAGAAGGAAAGTCCGACCAGCCCGGGGGGAGCCGGATTCGATGAGTGGTTTTCTGGTCTCAACTTCTTTGACCTCGATCCTTACCTCAGCCGGAACGGCACCTACGAAAACCCCAAGGGACAGGGCTCGATCATCAGCATGGATGCCACGATCGATTTTTTGAAAAAACACAAGGACGGTGACAAGCCGATGTTTACGGTTACCTGGTTTCCTGCGCCACACGATCCACACCTGGAAACGCCGGTCGATTTTCCGGGCGGACAGGATCTTTACAAAGACGAGAAGGACCGCGGTTACTTTCTCGAGATCACCCTGCTCGATCAGCAACTTGGCAAGCTGCGCCAGAGTCTTCGCGACATGGGAATCACCGATAACACGCTAGTCTGGTATTGCAGCGACAACGGCGGACTCGTGGAAGAATCATCAGGCGGACGTGCGAAAAAAGGCAGCATTTACGAAGGCGGTCTCCGAGTACCTTCAATTCTGGAATGGCCCGCCAAATTCAAACCCGGAACGATTGATACTCCGGCTTGCACCTTCGATATTTACCCGACCTTGCTAACCATCGCCGGAGCCGAAGTTGATCATCAACCGCGCCTCGATGGAATCGACCTCGCCGAGGTCATCGCGGGCAAACAGACCAAGCGGCCCGCGATGGGATTCTGGCATCTTCATACTGGCGGTCAGTCGACCTGGAGTGATCGGATCATCAAGCAACTCATGGAAGCACAGCAGGCAGGCAAACCGACGCCACTTCCGGATCGCCTTCTGAAGAATGTCCAGGAATTCCCCTCATTTACTCACGGCGACAACCCAGGCCACGCCGCCTGGAACGATTGGCCCTGGAAACTTCACCGCATTCAGCAAGGCGACCAGGTCACCGTTGAGCTTTATAACCTGGTCGACGATCCGATGGAAGAAAATGATCTCGCTCAGAAAGAGAAAGGGCGAGCCAGTACTATGCTCAAGGAGTTGGAGCAATGGCAGTCCTCCGTCTACGACAGCTGGGAAGGAAAAGACTATTGAGCAACAAAATGTCCGTTTCGATTTAGATCCGGGCGCTTCACAAACCTGCTAGTCTCCGATCCACAATCCGTAATGAAGTTGTTCACGACATCAGCTCTTCTCTTGTCCCTGTTCGCCAGCACCACTCAGGCTGGCAAAATGATCTTCACCGACCGCGGCGCCAGCATCGTTAGAATCGCCGACCTGGATGGTTCCAATCTGCAAACTTTAATTCCTTCGGCTGGTACCAACGTCCGCGGGATCGCTATCGACCTCACAACTGACGATCTGTTCTACGCCGATAACGGCGCCAACATTATCTACCGTGCGCGTCTCAATGGTTCCGAGCGAGCGGCAATCGTCTCGACCGATCTCAACTTTCCCGCCGATCTCGCGCTCGATCGTGGCGCTGCCAAACTCTACTGGTGCGACCGCGACAACAACCGCATCGAACGCGCGAACTACGACGGCACTGGACGCGAATCCTTGATCGCCACGTCGCAACCCTACTTCCTCGACCTCGATCTAACGAATCAAAAGATCTATTGGGGCGACTACGCAGGCGGCAACATCTTCCGCGCTGATCTCCCCGACGGAACCAATGTCGAGACAGTCGTTAGCGGTCTGGTCCAAACGCGCGGGGTCAAAATAGATCCGGGTGGCGGCTATCTGTATTGGTGCGACCGAAATGCAAGTAAGGTGCAACGGCGGAGCATCGACAGTGGCCCCATAGAGGATCTCTACACCGGCCTCGACACTCCGCACGGCCTGACTTTGGACATCCCAGCCGGCAAAGTCTACTGGTGTGATACCGGCACCAACCTTCTCGATGGTAGCGGGGCGATGGCGGTCAACCGTGGCAACATGGATGGCTCGGGGCCGCAGGAGGTTCTGGCGAACGTCGACGAGCCCTGGGACATCACCCTCGATAAACGGACCGCCACTTACCCGGAATGGGTCGCGCGCCGATTTCAAATGAATGCCCTACCCTCAGTAGCCGACCCAGACGCTGACCCCGACCGCGATCAGCACAGCAACCTGCTCGAGTATTTCGCAGATTTGAATCCGTTCACCTCCCAGGGATTACAACCTACTGGTATACTCTGGATCGATGAAGACTTCCTGTTCACCTACCGCCAGACCTTCGAGACAATCACAGACGTCCAGGCCTCCGTCGAAGTATCGACCGATCTAATCACCTGGAACTCTGGGCCAACATTCACCCAACCGTTGGACACCAACAACGCCGACGGCGCCTTGTTCGTCACCCACAAGCTCCTTCCAGATGCGGTCGACCCTGGTGGAACCTACCTGCGCCTCAGGTTAGAGTTGATTGATCCATGAATTGGAATTTCCCTCGTATTGATTTATTGACTACCCATCAGCCATTACGCTGATCACTCTGAAATTTGAGCCAGGCGAAAGAAAATTGGCAGTTCCGAGTCATCGGTGGAAAAGTATAATTTAATAGCTCCACTCGCATTTTGAATGGTATTCGCGGCCTCATTACCATCAGGAAACCGGGAGTAGGCATATGGCATCCAGTCCTCAATTTGAAGCGTATGACTCGACTCAAATTGATAAGCAGCACCCGATTCGGCTTTGTATTCTATTTCATACATCATGGTATTTTCATTTTGCCCGCGAAAATTAAACAGGAAGCCGACACCACTTGGATCGATGACGGCTGGAGTACTATCCGAGTAGGCTGATAATCCGTCCGTGCCGACGGCAACAATTTGATAAAAGTATTCCGTATCGCCCAGGGTAGTGGTGTCAAAAAACATGACCGTATCAGCTGGAACAGTACCAAGATTGCGCCAAAGCATATTGTCACCACTACGGCGATAGATTTGGTACTCCACGGCATCCTGGGCGCTATTCCAGCTAAGACCGATTCCCGGACCACCGGAGGTAGCCGCAACCAGGCCGGAGGGCTTTGCTGGAATGGAGACCATCGCAGATTCCAGCAAATTGCCGTTGTTGTCATAG
>JAPUIL010000524.1 GCA_027297085.1 Verrucomicrobiota bacterium
GGATTTCGTTGAGATCGGACGCATTCACCACGTTAGGATGGGTGACAAGCAGATCGCAGGCCCCGGCCAGAAGTCTAGCGACCGGCATGGCATCCCCCGCATGACCGCCGATTTCCGCGCCGACGCCCGTTGGCACGATCAGGACCGTATTGAAATGCTCTGCGTTCTCGACGCTTCGGCGAGCGAAACGGAAGATCGATTCGAGTTTAGGAAATTCCGACTTGTCGAGCCCTTCCAAGACACCAATCTCGCACCGATATTCCTCGTCGGTTGTTTCCGTTATGGCGAGTCGAAGCGGGTTCTCTTCCTTCGGGAGGCGGAACCTGAGAGCTTGCTCCACGTGAGACAACAATCCCTTGTGTCCGGAAGCGTAGGGGATAGAGAGCCCCTTTTCATAGACGATCATTTTGTTCCCCGCGTGAAATGGTTGTCTAGACACGCTCGATGAAGTTGGTCCTGCGGGATGTACCCGCGAACCACTCCTCGGTGAACTTCTGAGCGACATCCGGGTTAAAGGCCTTGCAGGAAAAAATGTTCACGTACACGACCCTCAGCAAATCCAGCGTGTGCACGACAATCGTGCTCGTGAGGATGAAACACACAGCAGACGTCCCTTTTGTATGCGGCAAGGTTTGTTGTTCTTCAGTTGAGACGTCAATGTCGTCCCAAAAGTGGACTTGGCATTTCTCCATTTCGATCACCTGGCACAATTTGGTTAGAAATTCATCCAGGCTCGAACGCGTGAACGTCGCCGGGTCGCAGCCATGCAGGTCCAGGATTAGCTCAATTCCATAGGGCGTCGTCTCCTGCCGGCCTGCTCTTTTAATCTCGTTCATCAAGCGCCCCCAAATGACGCGCCCGACCGCGGACCAAATCAGTCAGTCGCGACATATTCTGCTAGCCCCTGAGCCTTGAAAAATGCTCTCCTAAAACCAGCCAATTGCTTCTTCGCTGATGTACTAGATCTGATATCAGTGGCAAATTTATCAACCATCTGCTGATTGTTTTGTCTCTGTGCGTGAATCATTGATTGGGCTAGATTCATCAGTAGACCAAGTAGTTCAGCACGGTCTTCCATTAAACGGTTCAGGCTGAGGATCTTTATGGTATCCGAGCCTCTACCCTCATCATCGCAGCCTAACGCCTTTACATAGATTCCAGCTCCGTCCCACCAATTGTACGATATACAGGATTCTGGATCATCATCTATTGGGTTAATGAGCACTGGCCTCTCACTCGCCGTATCTTGGTTAGGACCAGTTGCCCTTGGCGATCCCTCCAAAAGTGGAAAGAAATTTCCTTTGTGCGTTTCGTTACACGGTTTGCATGAATAGAGATAGTTAGTCCATTCATAAGCAAGCCACCAGTAACCCGGATGATTGCTTTCTTTCGTAACGGCACTTTTGGGCCGATAGTGCTCTACATCCGATTCTCGCTTTATTTCGCGTTTGCGCTCACAGTAGCAACATTTGCCGTGGTGAATTGCCCAAAGCGGTTCTCTCACATCAACATTTAGCCAGTAAGAAGGAAAATCTTCTGACTTAATTTTTTGCCCATCGGCTATCTTCTGTTCTATTTCTACCTTCTTTTTCAGAACAGTTTTACCGTTGAGCGATGGAGGAACGTTAGGCCTCGGTCCGAGTTTGATCATTCGTCCTCTTTACTATCGTCCTGGCTCTTCTTTTCCTTGAGAAGCCACAACCGCAGTTCCTGTACAAGGATACGATCGTCTTCTCGTTCAGCCAAGTCAGGTACCTCCTCTATCAAGTATTGACGTAGAAATTCCAACCTTTTCTTCCCATCGACCTCCAGCGTTTCTTTCAAAAGTAATTCCCGAAACTCCTTGAGCACGTTCTCTATCTCAGCATTGCGAGTTTCGGTTAGATCGAACGCTGATGAGGTGAGCACCTGGTCGGCCCGAAGGCCGCGCAGTGAGGGGACACGTTCACTCCGAACAGAACTCTGATCATCTGAAGGCTGAAACTTCAAAACTTCAAAATCGTTATTACCCAAATCAGATGCCCCTGATGCGCACAGGGGCGAATGTGTAGTCGCAATAAATTGAGTGGCGCTAAACTGCTCTCGCAAAAGCTTTATGATTTTCCTTTGCCATCGAGGGTGCAAGTGCTGCTCTAGCTCGTCTATTAAGACGATCCCAGCAATCTCATCGCGGCTGAGAATAGAGTCATGGTGAAACATCGCCCATCCGACAAAGTCCACCACCCATGCGAGCGTCGCCTTATAACCGTCGCCTATGGTGTCGATGGGCATGAATTCGCCCCATGGACCACTGATACAAATACCGGAGCTCTGCAACGTTGTTGACCCGAGAGGAAGCATTAGAATTTGATCTATCGATTCTGTTATGTCGCTCAACTCTAAATGGCTACTGGAATTAAGTCTGAGCAGAGTTAATTCTGGATTTTGCAAAGGCAGTTCATAATCGAATAAACTATATACCGAATCTATTGTTCTGTATTTCTGATAGGATCTCGTGCCAATTATTGACCTTCCAGCACCATAGCCGCATGCAAAAATATCATCCCACGGGAAGTTCTTCGGCTTATTGGTATAATTTATTATTGATTCGCGACCGTTATTATTTTGGATACGGACCTCTGTGTAAAAAGCTCCTCCATTTCTTTTTTTATTACTGAAATCGATCCGAATAGTACCTGTTTTGTCTGCGGATTCATGGCGAACCCATTCGCCGGGGAGATCACGAAGGAGTGCTGCGGCACTTTCCCTATCACCTAAGGCCAACGCGATGCTGCGCAGCAGCGTAGTCTTGCCAACGCCATTATCGCCGAGAATCACGGCCCACTTCCGAATGTCTCCGTTAGAGCTCAAGTCTATTTCGACGTGCTCAAAGCAACGAATATTCGTGAGTTCGACTCGTTTGATATACATTGCTTGGTCTTGCCTCATGGCAACGCCGGAACTCGCGAACTGAGCGCCGGTAATTCAACGTCGGAGCCTAACCCCACATTCGCCACATACCTTCCCCGAGAGTTTTGGATAATAGCCTATTTGGTTTGGCTAGACGAGGCTGTTTCACGTTGGCCGCATCCTTCCCGCACTGCCAGGGCTTACCGTCCAAGCGGCAGAGTTGCCGGCTCTCGGGCGCGTCGATCCCGTGAAAACGTATCCGCTGGCCGTGGATTTCGAGCGTGTCGCCGTCGATCACCGAGGCGGTGCCGGCCACGTCGGCCAGGGCCGGGGTGGCGAGCAGGTATAGGGCGATGGTGAGGGCGCGCATCGACACATGGTGCCACGGGGCGACAGAAAGAAAAGCCCACCATCTCAGCTTTTCGCCGCCTCCTCGAGCGC
>JAPUIL010000525.1 GCA_027297085.1 Verrucomicrobiota bacterium
CGATACCCGTGCCAAGTCGCCGGAAGCTGAAGTGTTCTTCGATTCTGAGGAAACCCATATCACCACCTTGGCCTTTGATGCTGAAGGCGACCTGCTTGCCGGCAGTGCTACTCATGGACTTCTCTATCGCATCGATTCAGATGGAGGAGGGGATGTGATTTATTCCACCGGCGAGAGAGAAGTCAGGCAAATACTTCCGCAGGAAGATGGATCCATCTTCTTTACTTCTTTCAACCAACCCAGACGTTCTTCCAGCCTCAAGAAATCCTCCTCATCAAGTTCCTCTTCCAATAATTCGGATAAATCGTCCGGCAGTTCATTTTTTACCGATGATGATAAACCTTCGAACGGAGATAAATCACCCCGGCCCTTTTACGGTATCACGATTTCTGGAGCAGATGATGATGCGAGTACTCTCTATTGGATGGATTCCGATGGATTTGTAACCAACTGGTGGATGGAGAAGGATGTTTCCATCTATTCCGCGGCTCAGCTCCCAAACGGTAAATTAATTCTAGGAACTGGAAGCAAAGGTAATCTCTATGAGGTAGTAAAACCTGGAGACTGGACACTTCTACATACTCTGGAATCCGGAGGCGAGATTACGGCCATTGTTCCCACCGAGAAAGAAGGGAACTACTATCTGGTTTGCAGTAATCCGGGCCGGATTTTGAAGCTGAATACCAATGAGTCATCGGTGGGTTTCTTCGAATCCGAAGTGGTAGATTTTGACCACGTTTCACAATTTGGCAGTTTCCAGGTATTTAACGAACCGCAGGGGAGCGGAGAAGTTGGAGTCGAAGTTCGGGGTGGAAATTTGGAAAGCCCGGACCGGACCTGGACGGACTGGCTGGCGCTGGCTGGTGAGAATGGCGTCTTTCACAACCCACTGCCGCCATCCCGCTTCATGCAGTACCGGGTGCTCTTTCAGGACGAGTCGGCGCCTCCTGTGCATCAAGTTCGATTCTTTTCCAGAACTCAAAACCTGGCCCCACTCATAACTAGCATAATGGTGCTGGAGTCCGGTTATGAGGCTAGGACTTTCCAGGCCCAATCAACTGCTCCGAGTGTGGACTTGATGCGTAGTCTCAGCGCCGGTGTGGAGGCTGAGTTTGCCAAACTCGCAAACAAACCCAATCAGGTAAAACTGTTTCCTAAACCAGGCTCCCAAACAGTCGTATGGCGGTCAATCGACGGCAATGGCGATGATTTGAGTTATACGGTCAAATTATCTGCCTTGGGAGAAAATACCTGGGTGACACTTACGGAGGATCAAGAGGATACCTATCTTTCATTTATTACCCAAGGTTTGGCCGATGGTTATTATCGCTTGCGAGTCATTGTTTCAGACGATCCGTCCAATCCCTCTTCGGAGGCAAAAACCGGAGAGCAAGTGAGCGAAGTATTCCTGATTGATAATACTCCGCCCATTATTTTGGTGGATAGGTATCGCCGGGTCGGTGACGAAGTCAGCATGCAACTAACGGCCTCCGATAATACCAGCCTTATTCGTTCCGCTTCTTACCGGCTGAATGGCAACGACCTCGACTCCATGCATCCGGATGACGGAATTCTGGACGAATCTCTGGAAAATTTTACACTCATCCTGACTTCTCCGCTTGATTCAGCCCGCAGCTTATTGGTGGAAATCGAAGATGAAGTGGGCAATGTGACGGCGTTGACCCGGCGACTTGACTGATTTCGAAGGCTTTCTTTCGTTCAGTCCGAAACATTTGGTGTTGATTTATGCTGGCTTCTTTCGGTTTATAGCCAGCTTTTCATTTTCCTTTGTAGGAAAAATCAATCGAAACGAAAGATAAGCACATGAAACGTACGCATCATTGCGGAGAACTCAGGGTCACGGATATTGGATCATCGGTGAATCTGGCTGGTTGGATTGACTCGGTTCGTGACCATGGAGGCGTGTTATTTGTCGACTTGCGCGATCGGGAGGGCATTACACAGGTGGTTTTCAATCCCAATACCAATGATGCGATTTCCCAGATTGTGCACCACTTGAAGCCTGAGAGCGTGATAGTTGTAGCTGGTGAGGTAACCGCCCGTGAGAATGACGCGGTTAACAGGCGCTTGGCTACCGGAGAGGTAGAAGTTCACCTTAATAGTTTCGAGATGTTGAACGTTTCTGAAACGCCTCCTTTTCCGATTGACGACGAAAAGGGCGACAAGGTGAACGAAGACCTTCGCCTCACTTACCGGTATTTAGACCTCCGCCGTCCCAAGAATCTTGAGACTTTGAAAAAGCGGCATAGGGCCTCGAAGATCATTCGGGACTATCTGGATGGTGAAGGCTTTCTAGAAATAGAAACGCCCATACTCTTTAAGAGTACTCCGGAGGGCGCGCGCGAGTACCTGGTGCCTAGTCGGGTAAACCCAGGCGAGTTTTACGCTCTGGCCCAATCACCGCAGCAATATAAGCAAATGCTTATGGTCGCTGGGGTGGAGCGTTATTTCCAATTGGCCCGATGCTTCCGTGACGAAGATGGACGTGCCGATCGTCAGCCGGAATTTACACAGATCGACCTGGAAATGTCCTTCATCGATAGGGAGGACATATATGCGCTTCTGGAAGGAATGATGAAGCGACTTTGGAATGAAATCCTCGATGTGGATATGACCACGCCCTTTGTGCGTATGCACTACCCGGATGCCTTGAATAACTTCGGCAGCGATCGGCCCGACCGCCGGTTCGGGATGCAGCTGATCGACCTGAACGATCTGTTCAAGGACTCAGAGTTTAAGGTCTTCAATTCCGTCATTAAGGGTGGGGGGAACGTGAAAGCCATCAACGCCAAAGGACTCGCCGACATCACGGAAGGTGAATTAAGGTATCTCACCGATATGGCCGTCAGCATGGGCGCCAAAGGTCTGGCCTTTATACGTGCCCGCCAGGGAGGGGAATGGAAATCCCCCATTCTCAAGTTCTTCAGCGATGAGGAAAAGGCCACCATCCAGGAACGGCTCGAAGTTGAGGACGGTGATATTGTCTTTTTCATGGCCGCCGAATGGGAGCGCAGTTGTTCCATCCTTGGGAAGGTACGTTTGGAGAGTGCCGAGCTTTTAAAGAAGCGCGGCAGGCTCGAGATTGATCCCAACGTATGGGATTTCTTCTGGGTGATCGAATTTCCACTCATGGTCTACGACGATGAGGAAGGACGTTTCGTATCCGCCCACCATCCTTTCACGGCTCCGGTAGTTGAAGATGCACATTTGCTCGATGAAGATCCAAAAAAAGTGCGCGGGCAACACTATGACCTCGTGCTCAATGGAATGGAATTGGGCGGCGGAAGTATTCGTATCCATCAACCTGACCTGCAACAGAAGGTCTTCGAAGAAGTACTTCAATTGCCCAAGGACGTGATCGAAAACCGCTTTGGTTATATGGTGAATGCCTTCCGGTATGGTGCGCCGCCTCACGGTGGGATCGCCTTGGGACTGGATCGTATTGTTGGCCTGCTAACGGGGTCAGCCAGTATCCGCGACGTGATCGCCTTTCCCAAGACCCAGAAAGGGCAATGCCTTATGTCTCAAAGCCCTGGTCCGGTAACGGAACGCCAGTTGCGTGATCTCCACATTCAGACCATCGTAGTGGATAAAAAATAGCCTGAATTGCTTATTCTTTCTTCCAGCTTAATAGAAGTTTGAAAGTAGAATAAGAGCGCAATCGTCCTCCTGCTTGTCTGTCGAAGAGAGACCTCTTACTTTATGGCGCCTGCGCCGAGGGTTAAAACAAAGTAGGAGGATGAGGACGATTTTAAGCGATACTCTGCCGCGTATTCGACACTACCCGATCCCAGGCGTTTCAACCGCTAAAAAAGTATTCCTCGAGCTTCCGGCTTCGCTGGATTAATACGCCCTGCCGTTTCAATTTTCATCCTTCATTCTTCCTCGTTCCTCCTTCTACCTTTCCCGCCTGTGCA
>JAPUIL010000526.1 GCA_027297085.1 Verrucomicrobiota bacterium
CAAAGTTGCGACACATCTACACGCGGAGCGAAGAATAACAGTGGTGAAAAGCAAGGCGCAGTCTGCCAATAAGCGCGGGAGCGTAGTCACCTGCGTGACCAAGCGGTTGGCGGGCTGGAACGCAGCAATGATGGTCCGGTATCCCAATAATGGTATCCCCGGACTTGCCGGCCTGCGGCCTCGGAACACGCTTGCGCCAGTGCGCCGTAGCCTTGGTGGAGGCTGTATCGTTTTTAGCCTTCGTAACGAGCCCTTGGCGACAGCGAAGCGAAAATAACAAGGGCTTTTTAAGAACGCCGCTTCCAGTGAGGTTTAATAAATGGCTATAAATATCCAAAACTAACTGATTAATAATTAGATAAGACCTGCCCTTTGGAAGGCGATTGAAACGTTAGGGTTTAGATTCCAGGATACCGGAAAATATCTGCAGTTCGTATTGAGATCAGACCCTAAGCCTGTATTTCAGTCTCGCAGAGTTTCTCTAGTATACTCTTAAGCTCGAGCAATTGGTAGGGCTTGGCAAGTACCGCACTGAAACCATGTTTCTCATAATCAGCCATGGTATTGTCATCCGAATAAGCACTGGAAACAATGCCGACAGCTTCCGGATTCGCCTTCCGAATCAGGCGAAAGGAATCCAACCCACCTAGTCCGTTATTTACCAGTAGATCCATAATAATGGCATCCACAGGTCGATCACTTTCCAGAGAAGCTTTATAAAGTTCATAGGCTTCCATGCCTTCGCTCGCAACAGTGACATGGTAGCCACAGGTCTCCAGAAATTTGTGCAAAAGGCCTCGAACGGAAGGCTCATCGTCCATCACCAAAATGTGGTGGTTATTTGTATTTGAAGGATCAGGTGTCACGGTTTGGAGCGTTTCGTATGATCAATAAATACTAGGGCAAGATAATAGGCGAACAAGAAAGGCAGGTATGCCCCCACATTATAGCAATTTTTTTATGTCACTAAGCTGTCCGCAATTCCTGAGTCGAAGCTCTGAAATGCTTTCACCCAGTCCAGAATAATGGCAGCTGGCGGGTGGCCGACTTAGGGTTTTTGTAAATAGATTGGTAAATCTTTTGAAATAGATTTCAGGATTTGTCGCCAGAGAATGATTGAGGTTTCTATTGGGCATGATTTCGAGAAATTCACACAACCCCATAGTTCCGGATCAGATTCCGGCAACCGGGCAGGTTGTGCGGATTTCTTCTTCGGTCTCTACAAACACATCCAAAATAGTCTCTACCAAAACAGGGAGGATTTTGCCCAACTCGTTTCTTCGGTGAATCCCAACGCACTTTTGAGGAGCTCAGAGTTGATAGGATGAGATAAGAGCCGGTAGCCCGTAAGGTGCTGCCGGCTTCTTTACTTCCTAAAAATGACAAAAAGGAGCGGGGACATTTATCTTGCGCAGGCCCTGAGGTGTGAAATGCTCGAATTCATCGGTATCCTTCTATGTACCAAGTAACTTTCAGCGACCAGAGCATGGGCGAGCTCAATAAATTGGATACATTGAGCCAGATGGACCTTGTCGAGAGCATCACTCAACTCACACCGGACGATTTGCACGACGTGGGGGAGGAGCTAGGAAAGATTTCACGCAAAGGAAAAACCTATTACCGACTTAGAGCCGGTGAATACCGCATTTATTTTGAAGTCAAGGAAGACATCCTTTTCACCCACGTCATTCTCGACAAGAACTCCATGGCTGACTTTATTTTCCGGACCAAATTACCGTTTAAAGAAGAGCAGGCTATCGAGCAACACCAGTCGTTCTGGCAATACCTTGAGAGCCTGATGAAATAGTTTCCATTATGAGCGAACCGCCCATGGATCCCAAGTACACGGATCCGGATCAAGCCAGTAAGATCTACTTTCTTCCAAACTCGATGACCGCATTTAATCTGTTCTGCGGATATCTTGCTGTGATTCGGTGTATCCAGGCGCGCTTTACCGCAGTGGAGCTGGGCAAGTCTCCAGGAGAACTTTATACACAAGCGGTATGGTTGATCCTGGCGGCTGTGGTGTTTGATATACTGGACGGGCGTTTAGCACGGTTGGGAGGAAGAGAATCTCTGTTCGGAAAAGAATTCGATTCGATTGCGGATGTAGTTTCCTTCGGTATGGCTCCGGCTTTGATGGTATTCTTCCTCATCTTATCTCCGGAGCACGAGCCATATTTCCGCAAGATTGGTTGGTTGATTGGATTTGTTTACCTCCTCTGTGTCAGCGTCCGTTTATCGCGATACAACGTGGTGACCCATCCTTTGATGGATGCAAGCGAATTCACCGCTTCCAAAGATTTTATTGGCCTTCCGGCCCCAGCCGCTGCAGGCATGATCTCATCGCTAGTTCTGATGATGAACAAGTTCGATGTGGCGGGACTGGCCAAATTTCTGCCGGCTTTAATGATCCTGATTGCACTCCTGATGATCAGTTCCATCCACTACCCTAGCTTCAAACACATCGACTGGACCACACGACTGAGGTTAAGGACTTTTATTCTGATAATCGTGGTGGTGAGTATCATAGTTATGGTCAGGGAAGTGGGAATTGCTCTGATTTTTCTTGGCTACCTCTTCTATGGGATTTTTATGGACCTCAAAATCCGCTGGAAAGAGCGAAAAAACAAGGAGTCGAATAACCCTGTGAATAGCTGAGAATGAAATCGGAACAAAATCGAATAACTTGCTAACACTGTGAATTACCGTAATAACTTTCCTCTAATTGACAGTCTTATTGATGGGTGTCTAGGTATCTCAAAAAACAGACAGTCAGCAGCTTAGGTAGTTGTTTTAATTATTCACATGACATAATAATACGGATACTAATTTATTTTACTTTATTTATTATATCTTCCGTCTAATAAACCCAGAAAAGTTCGACCGCTTACATGAAGTTCAAAATTAATCGTGACTATTTCTCCAGTGGCCTTCAACAGGTCCTCAATGTCGTAGGAACCCGGGCTACCATGCCCATTTTAAGCAACGTTCTGATTGAGGCAAACGAAGGGTATATCTCACTGACCACCACCAACCTGGACATGGGAATCCAATGCCGGATCGAAGCCCAGGTCGAAACCGCAGGTGGAATTACCCTACCGGTTCGCAAGCTTGCCACCATTATTCGCGAGCTGCCCAATCTGGATGTCGAAGTGGAGTCTACCTCAAGCCACCGGGCAGAGATCTCCTCAGGAGGATCGGTATTTCGCATTAACGGAATTGGTCCCGAAGAATTTCCTCCCCTGCCCTCTTTCAGCGATGACCGGCAGTTTATTCTTTCTCAGGAAACGCTGGCGTCCATGTTGAAATCGGTTGCCTATGGTCAGTCCACCGATGAAAACCGCTACATTCTAAACGGCGTCTACTTTAACTTTTCGGATGGAAAACTTACCTTGGTTGCCACCGATGGCCGCAGACTGGCACTAGTGAGCGAGGAAGTGGAAGTTACGGAAGCAAATGCCGGTAAGCTGATTTTGCCTGCCAAGACCGTCGCAGAATTACTTAGACTTCTCGGTCAGGCCGAGGAGATCAAAATTTCCTTCAACGATCGCCAGGTTGCTTTTGAAATAAGCACCGATGAAGAGAAGGAAGGTCTGAAAGACCACATCTATCTGGTTTCGAAAATTGTGGAGGGAAACTACCCGAACTACCAGCAAGTCA
>JAPUIL010000527.1 GCA_027297085.1 Verrucomicrobiota bacterium
GGGAGGGCGGACGAAATTTATCTTTTCGGCGGTGGAAGCTTTCCACCATCTACAAACGGGCTCCTTTTTCCGTGCGAAGTGTGCAACGTCTGAATTCTTCAACGTAGCAATCAATTACTTCTTTCATATGTTTCTCCCAAAGATAGGTAGCACTTTTCGCCAACCCGGCCGCTATCTTCTCTTTTCTTTCTCTGTCATTCCCAAAGCATTCAGTAAAAACTTCATGCATTGAGCGAGAGTCGGCAGGGTCAAAATACCACCCTGCTCCACCTGCAACCTCCCTAAAAACGGGAATATCGGAGCAACATACAGGCACCCCGAATCTCATGGCTTCTACCAATGGAAGCCCGAATCCTTCGTGCAGAGACGGCATAACGAGTATATCTGCGCGGGAGAATATTGTCGGAACCTGAACATCGGGAATCCCTCCCAGAAATACAGTCGGCACGTTCCTGGTCGTTTGGTTTTCGTTCCAGTTTTCGCTATATCCCCAATCGGGATCTCCTACCATCCACAATACAGTTGGTTCACGCTCATTCTGAAGTTCGATCGATTCAATCAGGCGGGTCAGATTCTTGTTTTCGCCGCATCCGCCAATATATAAAACCACTCGTTCTCGTGAGTTACAATCAGGAATCTTAATCTCCGGATTGCTATTTATGCCAAAGTATGAAGTTTCATCAAAACTGTCAGATCCGGGCGAAATTACCTGTATACGTTCGTCATTGATGGGTGTGTACTTTAGTAACTCATCCCGCGTGAATCCGGAAACCGCGATCACGGCCGCGTCGTAATCCACCATGCGTCTGACGGCAACTCGTGTAGATTCTCTAAGTGTTTCTTTGAAGGGTGGATTCGAAAGTGGTGCAATATCGTGTACCGTCACCACCACCGGCCTAATCTGAGTTCTTGCAAGGAATCGGGTTAATGAATGATAAATATCGATGCCCCCATTTTGGGCGAGTATGTCCTCGGTTTCTCGACCCATAACGACATCGCATCCAGATTCATCAGGACGAGAATGAAACTCTTCGAAAAACCACTCTATTTCGTCGATTTTTGATGCGAATGTTCGACAATATTCGTTATCCGGGAGGACAACTCGAAATTTGACTTGCTGCTGTATTGAGGCAGCACGCAAGAACTGAGTCGCATACCGTCGCCATCCGCGCCCCGTGGCCATTGCCGTTCTCGCGTCAACTCCAATTATCAATTGATAGTCATTTTGAATTTCGGAGTTAATGATTGGCATTTCCTGATTCGCCGGATTTTAGTTCAAAGGGATTCATTATGGCCGAGAACCGTCATAATTCCGCCAATAGAGCCACTTGCAAAACTCTTGCTGCATCCGATCGAGCAATGTGCTGATAGACTTCCAATAATTCAGACCAATTATCGCCGGGCATCTCCAGCGATATCACAGCTCGTTTATGCCGAAAGAGCCTTTTCATATACCTTGATTGTTCTATTGATCATCTGTTCCTGACTGAAGTCAGACAGAAGTTTTTCGTAACCATTGTTCCCCAGGCGTATCCTCAATGCATCATCTTCCAGCAACGACAGAATGGCCGTTGACACATCCTGGGGATCTCTGACTCGAACCAACAACCCATCTTTTCCATGTTCGATAAACGACGCCGGGGCGGAGTCTCTTACGGCGATCACCGGTTTCCGATAGGACCAGGCCTCAAGATAACTAAGACCAAACGCTTCATCAATGGACGGAACTGCCACCATGCTGCATGAGGAGAAAATGGAAGACTTCTCCGCTTCCCCAAAGTCACCTATCACCGACACCTTGCATCGATCCGCTGTTTCTAATCTCTCAAGTTCGTGATTAAGGTACGCCTCGGACTTTCCATTGGTGGCACCTGCCAAAACGAGCCGGGCATCCGGCATCTTCTTCCAAACTTGGGGCATGGCTCGAATCAACGTATCGATTCCCTTGTTCTTGGTCAACCGCCCCACATAGGTCACCTGGGGAAGTTCCTGCGGTAAATGATTGTTCGTTAAAGAAGGCCCGTCGTCAGATTGTACGACATCCAAGCCGTGCCCGATCACGTCAATTTTCGATTGCGGCAAACCTACTGATCGCAAGATGTCACGTTCAAATGTCGTTAACGCAATCAAGTGGTTGGCACGAGCCAGTATCTTCATCGCCACGGGGTCGGCGGTCCACTCCGCCTCAACATGGAGTGTTGGCACGACAACATACGGGATGCCGGTCAACTTGTTGATGAGATAACAATAATAGGAAAACGGCGACGGGAGGTTACTCGCCACCATCAAGTCAGGTTTTAAAGCAATCACACCATGTATGATTCGAGGGCAAAAGGGTTGTTTTCTAAAGTACCTATATGCAGGTAGTTCAGACCATTGATGAAGCCCAGCCTTGTTCAATAGATGCTCTGGCCATTCATACAATACCTTCTGAATGATGGTACTGACCGGATACCTGACCACATCGATTCCGTCGACGATCGCCTGGCCAGCCCTGATCTCTTGATCCGGCATTCTGGAGTAGTACTTTTTCCAAAGCTGTTCGTCACTGATCAAATTAGATGTCACAACCGTCACGTGATGCCCGGCTGCCACAAGTCCTTTTGACAAGGTTTCGACAACCCTCTGTACCCCACCAACTGACGGATAGTACAACTGTGGCAACTGGACAATCTTCATTACGAGTCAACCGCGAAGGCATCTGAGTTCAACGTTGCGTCTAGCATATAACTTTCCGATAAAAAACAAAGCGGGATTCGCCGTCAAGTATTTTAGCAAGGGCAACAAAAGTCATGAAGACCAACATGATGATGCAACGTTCCTCATGAATAACCTTGGTTAGTTCATGAGTGAACGATACACATTCAGCGTTTTTGCTGCAGTGTCCTCCCAACTGAATCTCCGTACACGCTCCAACCCAAGGGCAACCAACCTCGATTGAAGATCTTCATCCATGCACATACTCAACAGGCCCTGGGCCATATCTTCAATATCTTCCGGATTAATAATTTTTGCGGCGCTTCCCGTCACCTCAGGAAGGGAGGAGTTGTCGGATGTCACTACCGCGGTTCCACTGGCCATAGCCTGGAGTGGAGTTTGTCCAAACCCTTCGTATAAGGAAGGGTAGAAAAACACTCTCGCCTCGGAATACACGACCGGGAGATCCTGCTCAGCGACAAATTCGGTCAGACGAACATATCGATCTAAATGAAGTTCTTCACACAAGGGATGAAAATTTTTGAAGTCTCGACTACTGGTAGCACCAACGAGGACCAGATTTAGCGGAGTGCTTGGAGTCATGTTCACATAATGATGATAGGCTTTCAGGAGATTGGCGATATTCTTCCGAAATCCATAATACCCGCCAACGTACAGGATATACTCGTCAGGTAATTGATACTGCCGACGTACCCTTTCAATTTTTTCCCTGTCCTCTGTCGGTCGAAAGTCTGTGCTGACCGCACCGTAGGTGACATGAATCTTATCCTCGGGTATGCCAAGATACCTAATAAGGTCAGTCTTTGAATGTTCCGAGACGGTCAGAACGGCATCCGCTTTCTGCACATCTTCGAGTCTTTTACCATAATCGTATCCAAGCATCTCCGCTGTCCAGTACTCTGGATGATGGTCACGAAATATCAGGGGTATCAAATCATGAACCGTTACCACGACTTTGCAACCAGATGAAGGGACTGGGATGGTGACATGATCGGGCTCCGCAATGCTGTTGGCGTGGTAGACGGAGAACTCCCCGGAATTGAATATCTGGGCATATGAAATTTGCTCATTTTGCCACGGGGTTATATCTGTGCGATTGCTGCGACGCAGAACCTGCCTTGGCCACTCAATGGAACGGTGTAGTTTGAGGTGACATGTTCTTCCGGCATGATCATTCAGCAATAGCGTTACAGGAACATCCACCTGAAGTCTGCGAAGTTTGCGGAGCAGACTTCGAATATGGACGCCAATTCCAGCATCACGAGAACTGTATTGCAAAGGTTGGATGTCAATGAGTATGCTCACCAGTCTCCGTCCTTTAGAGAACGACATTGCC
Source organism: Verrucomicrobiota bacterium (assembly GCA_027297085.1). Lineage (GTDB taxonomy): Bacteria > Verrucomicrobiota > Verrucomicrobiia > Opitutales > UBA2995 > UBA2995. Next base: position 4,055 of record JAPUIL010000527.1, read on the forward strand.
AATAGCACGTATGCGAGAATCCTCTTCTAGTCCGTCCACCCGCAAAAATTTCCCAGGTTCGAATCGTGCCATGTATCATTCGCTCTCAGTTATTATCCCAACACGAAATCGCCGAACAAAATTGCTGAAGACGTTGCGGCAGTATAGCAAGCAAAGTCAGCCACGAAATACGTTCGAAATTATTCTTGTTGACGATGGGTCGCAGGTACCAGTCACCGAATACGTAGATCCTCAGGCGTATGCATTCAATCTCAAGATCTTGCGTCTACAGCACCATGCCGGTCCGGCGGCAGCGAGAAATGCAGCCCTCAAACACGCGAACCATGACGTGATCGTGTTCACCGGAGACGACATCATGCCGACGCGAGATTTCCTCATCCAACACGTCAGAGCCCACAATACTCATCCCGATAGTCATATTGCAATCCTGGGGTATTTGGAATGGGCGCCAAACCTGAAGGTCAATTCACTCATGCGACATGTGACGGAGATTGGTGGCGACTTCTTTTCATTTTTTCGGATACAAGACCACCACAATGCCAGTTATAAATATTTTTTTACTTCGAATATTTCGCTCAAGCGCGATTACCTGATGGCCAGCCGGGAACGGTTTTGTGAGAAGTTTACGGGAGCCGCCCATGAAGATATCGAACTGGGCTACCGGTTGGAGAAATATCACGGTCTACGAGTCGTATTCTGCAAGGATATTTTGGCCTACCACAATCATGGGCACAGTCTTGCTACGGCCTATCGAAGACAATTTATTGCTGGCCAAACGGCGGTGCTGTTTCATCTGCTTCACCCCGAGATTTTTTTCGACGAGTATGCGCGATTCAGTCAACACAGCTCTTCCATAAGCTGGACGTTGCCGAGACAATTCAAGGATTTTCACAGGAGATTGGAAAAAGAGCTGGCCGATGCTCGAAGGAATGAGTTTCACAGCCGCATATTCCAGGAATTGGAGTACCGTTTTTTTTCAGAAGTGCTATCCTGTGCGTTTCAATCTGGCGGGGCAAGTAAGATACGGGAATTGAGTCAGCCCTGAATGAAATGAACGACTGATCTTCATGTGGACTATTGTTACGAATTATCTATTGCAACGCCTGAGATGTTATGTGTCAACAGCCGATACTATC
>JAPUIL010000528.1 GCA_027297085.1 Verrucomicrobiota bacterium
TCCTGAGATATTTTTCTCACCAGGCTGTAGACATTCTTCGGACTTATCTTTAAGTCGAATCCCTATGCTCTCTCTAAGTTTTAAACATTATTACCGCAGATAGAATGGCCGCGAAAACGGCACTACTATAATGAGAAGCAAAGTTTGATCGGCAATACTGGGCCTGAAGCTTTATATTAGGCCGAGCACTATTCTCACGCCAACAGTATAGGAAATTGATTCCCTTTTTCTCTAAAATTCCTTTGCTACCGGAATGGCCAAAGGATTCGAGACTCATAGAGAACGGCAGAACCAACTGTCCATGCTGGGCAAAGAGCTAACGAGACGATCGCGAGCCCAATGTGAACTGTGTACCGAATCCGGCGTACCGCTTTCGATATACGAAGTTCCTCCTGTGCCAAAAGAACCGGACTTGGACCAGGTGCTCCACCTTTGTGAAACCTGCACTACTCAACTGGAGAAATCAAAGAAGCTTGAGCCCAATCGTTGGCGGATCCTATCCGAAACGATTTGGTCGGAAGTTCCAGCCGCACAAGTTATGGCTGTTCGAGTGCTGAGACACATCGCAAAAGCTGAACCTTGGGCTCAGGAGATTTTGGAGAGGGCTGATCTTGATGAAGACCAGGAAACGTGGATTCAGAAAGAATCCATCACCTGAGTTAATATGAATACGACTTTATGTGACCTTCAAATCCTCTCATCAGAAGAGTGGGAAGTAATGGAATCCGTACATGCCGCGAAGATACAACCGTGGGTAGATGCGTTTCGTGAGCGACGTAAAAGAGGTCTGAAACACCCGGTTCATGATTTCCTTTTCGAATACTACCAATGTAAACGGAAACTTCTAACTGATTGGCATCCGGCGCCCGGGATGGTCCTGAAGGGTGAATCCGCAATGCGCTTCTTAAAAGATGATTCCTTCTCGCGAAACGAAGAAGGCGTATTTCTCGATCCGGGAAAAATTGATGATACCCTGGAATCCAGGATAAGCTGGATAACCCAGCTCATAGATTCTGCCCGGATACGTCGCACTAGTTTTCATTGTTATGGACTACACGAATGGGCGATGGTCTATAAATCAAATTGTATCCGTCATCAAGATACACCACTACGACTCAGCACCGAAGAAATTGAAAGAGTCATCGAGGCTCAAACCCTTCGGTGCACCCACTACGATGCATTCCGGTTTTTCACCGACTCCGCAAAACCTCGCAACACCCTGCAACCTAAACCGGATGATCGTGGCCAAAACGAGCAGTTTGGCTGCGTTCACTTCAACATGGATCTGTTTAAATGGTGTTACAAACTCAGCCCTTGGATCAGCAGTGAGCTAACCTTGGAATGCTTCTTTCTCGCGGTGGAAGCACGGGAGCTCGATATGCGTGCCAGCCCCTATGATTTGAACGCTTTTGGCTACGAACCCATCCCAATTGAAACCGCTGATGGCCGAATTGCCTATCAGTCCGGCCAAAAAGAGATAGCCAACAAAGGTCGCTCCCTTGCCGCCAGATTCTTGGAAGAATGCAGGATGGTTTTGAATATGAGAATTTTGGCTTGAGTAAGTATTGAGATTGACGGTACCGATCCATTGGGGGACCATAAGGCATGAAATCCGTTACGCTTCTTAAAACAATTTCAGTTCTTTCTCTTTTTGGATTTTCCCTTTCCCAGTGGGGATGCCCCGCTCAGAAGTCCGATTTAGAAAATTGGGTAGATCAAGTTTCAGACCATATGTCTAAAAACGAGGGAGGCCGGTTGCTAGCAGAAGCTATTCAAGCACATGGGGGGCACAAGCAATGGTTGCTCAATGAGGTACTCGAATTTCGTTGGACGTATCACATGACTGATCGGGGGCCCAATGCGGTGACCGAAACACTTCAACGAGTAGACACAAGCAGCCTGGAGGCAGTTCATGAATTACCGGGATCGGACGTAAGGTTTGGATGGACCGGTAAGGAAGCCTGGTTGATGCCAGCGGATGCGCCACGCAGGCCGAATCCGCGTTTCTGGGCACTGACACCCTACTACTTCATAGGAATACCGTTTGTTTTTGCCGATTTGAATTCCAACTTTGAAAAGTTTGAAGCAGGTATAGAATTTGAAGGCACCGTTTACGACCAGGTGAAAGTGACCTTCAACCCCGGAACAGGTGATGCACCCGACGACTACTACATAGTTCTTATCCATCCGGAAACACGACTGGTTGGAGGCGTTCGATATATTGTGACCAGTAAATTGGTAGCTCGAAACGGACCGGGTCCTGAGAAACTGCTAACATTGGAAGACTATGCCGTTCTCGGAGATATTCACCTGCCAAGTAAGCACAGAACGTTTTCCATGGACGGTAATTCCCCCAAAGATCATATGCGCAGTGCGGAAGCTACGGAATACCAATGGTTGAAAAGAGCTGCAGTGGATTTCGAAGTTCCTGAAGGCGCCGCACGTTTCTGAATTCCGGTCGAATGCGTCCAGCTGACACATTTAATACGAACGGTTAGTAAGGCTCCTAATCTAAACTTGGCGATTGAAGATTGAGCAACGCTTCATATCCCCTGCTAAAAGCATGCTCATAAATAAACCCAGGTTTTTTCAAAAACCACTCTCCCCTATTCCTCCATCCGGAATGGAGCGAACTGTGGTTTTGGCACCTCATCAGGATGATGAAACTTTGGGTTGCGGAGGACGAATCATCCAGTTGAAAAATTCCGGAGCTCAGGTAAAAGTGGTTTATACAACCGATGGTAGACTCGCAAATAATCATCTTATGGACCAGGTAGAAGTCGTCCAGATTCGAAGGCGAGAAGCAATCGCTGCCTGCAAGGAGCTGGGAGTACCCGAGCAGGATGTCATCTTTCTGAACCACCATGATGGGAATTTGCCCAACGAAGTGGAAGCGGCCTCTGAAAGCCTGTACCAGATTTTCCAGGAAATGGAACCGACTGAACTGATTATTCCTTTTCTACGTGATCATCACCCCGATCACGAGGCCACTAGCAAAGCTGCGCGGGTCGGCTATACAACTTTACGGGAAGCCCGTCACGGTTTATGAATACCTTGTTTGGGCAATTTAGCGTTGCCCATGGATCTCGATTCCCAAATCGGGTAATCAGAAAATGCCGGTTTTAAAAAGTACGCTGAAAAATCTTTTTGGAGTAAAGAACCCCGGAGCAAGCTCCGAGGCATTTGAAATTGCAAATTTGAGATTTAAGATCGCAGCAAGCTGCGAGGTATTAGACCCGAAAGTGAATAAAAGTCCTATGGGCACTGAGGAGTGCGGTCTTCACAGACATTTCCGAAGTTAAAGAACAGAAGTTACGGGCTTTAAACCAACACCGGTCACAAGTATCCAAATTAGTGAATGATCCAGGTTGGTTGACCCTGTTCGACGTAGCGAATGGAAGTTGGGCAAAGCAGTTTCTACAGGATTACGAAGTTTACCGAAAGACAGAGTTTTAGCGATGTGGTCAAACTAGTTGAAATCCTCCTTTCCTTGCCAGCTGGAATATTTACAGTGGCCGCATGAATAAAAAGATTGTGGTTACCGGGGCTACCCGGGGATTGGGTCGAGCGCTGGTTGAAGGATTTGTTCGAAATGGAAATCAGGTGTATGGCTGCGGTCGATCATCAGAAGGTGTTCAGTCTTTGCAAAGTAGTTTTCCTGATCATATTTTCGACTCAGTGGATGTAACCCATTTCGATCAAGTCGCATCCTGGGCCGGCACAATCATTAGCCAGTTCGGCCCACCAGATTTGTTAATCAATAATGCGGGGATTATTAACTCCAATGCATCGCTCTGGGACCTGGAAGTAGAAGAAGTTAAAACGATTTTCGACGTAAACATTCAGGGAGTCTTTCACTGTATAAAAGCATTTGTGCCAGCCATGGTAGCACGGCAGACAGGCATCGTTATTAATCTGAGTTCAGGTTGGGGCCGAAGTACCTCCCCCGAAGTTGCTCCTTACTGTGCCT
>JAPUIL010000529.1 GCA_027297085.1 Verrucomicrobiota bacterium
GACAACCTCGCGAAGATCGAAGGCATTGGTCCGGTAAAGGCATTGCAATTGGTAGCAGTCATGGAGTTGGCACGCCGGATTATTCGGGGCAAGCTAGGCGAATCTCCGATTCTGGATAGTCCGGAATCTGTGTTCGACTTCGCCTTACCAATGACACACGGCCTGGAGATAGAGAAATTCTGGACGCTCTGCCTCGACCGAAAAAACAGGTTGATCCGTGAGATTGAGGTAACAGTCGGAACGGCCAGCAGCAGCCTGGTTCATCCAAGAGAAGTTTTCAAAGAGGCCGTCCGCATGGGAGCTTCTGCAATTATCGTATTTCACAACCATCCGAGCGGAGATCCAGCTCCCAGTTCAGCAGATATTCAGGTTACCAGAAGGCTGCGAGACGCAGCTGAGATTATGGACATTGACCTGATCGATCACGTAATCATCGGCCATAAGGACCAGGACCCCAGGGAACTTGGGTTCTACAGTTTCAAAGAATCGGGCCTGTTATAGATTTACCAGCCGAACTTATTAAAGAACGCCTTCTTTACTTGGCGAATACCACTTCCACGAGCATTCGGCGAGAGGCGAGCCATCCCTATACCTACAATCAAACCACCTGCTGCGGGAATCAGCGGAAGCATTAGCCAAAGGAGCATCGAATCCGTCTTGGAAGCCGGAAACCTGAACACTAGATCCCCCACTCCACGAATGGCCAAATGAAAGCCGGCAGCAACCAACCCCAGGGCGATCCCACAATAACACTCAGGATTATAAACCGTTGCGAGTCCTTGAAGCGGGACTTTAGCAGCAGAATAAATCGTTCAAATAAACGATGGACCGGGTATCCGAATAGTCGCGATCGGGCATGGAATACTGAAAAACAAGAGACGCCGCCGTCAGTCTTACAAGATAATTGTGACCACGAGCTAATCCGCATTTTAGGTACCGCCAAATTCTGCTAAAAAATGACTTGGCAAAGGCAAGGTCACTAACCACTTTACCCCTCTTTACCTGATTGGTGGGATACCCAAGTGGCCAACGGGGGCAGACTGTAAATCTGCTGGGGCAACCCTTCGGTGGTTCGAATCCGCCTCCCACCACCATCCTTCGCCCCGCGAGCTTCGGACGGCAAGCCATTGAAAGACTGCTTCATAAACCAGCAATTTTTAGGTGGATGAGAACCATGGTTTGACGCAGGGAGGAGCCAAGGCGACGAGCAAGATGGGGCGACCGTCAGGTCGAGTTCGAAGAACTTTTGCCAACAGCAAAACCAATCCGCCTCCCACCACCATCCTTCCCTCTTCGGCTCTCCGGGCTCTACACCAAAAAGTGGGGGCTATTTTATGTACGGTTAGTTTTATTGACCATCCACGAAAAGCGGAGGCATTTTGATGTACTTTCTAGGCTGAGAAGAAAAAAAAAGGAAGAATAATTAAAGAATCGAACACTATTCTCACTCAAGATCTCGAATCGATCGACCCTCTGAGTGCTTGGTATTGCTAATGAGCAGGAGGTCCCGCCGGCTCAATCGTGTTTCGTCGATTATCCAGGAATGGGCTAGTTTATCAAGCATGGCATCCGTCAAATCTGTTTCCAGCACCACAGCATAAACCGTCGCGTTCTGAGTCATGTGATCCAGTAGCGCACCTGGATCGCGCGTCTCATAGGTGTAAGCGCCATCTGAATAATACGCAAACGCGTTGGCGAGATTGTCCAATCTCCAGGCCATAACTCGATGGCCTGCTGCTCGCGAATCGGCGCTTACTTCCTTGATTCGAACCGCAAATTTCCGTGCGGATTTTACCGGCTCCATGATCGGATAAATCAAAGAGGCCGTAAATAAATAGGCGACGCACATTCCCAAGCCTGTTACTAGAACAAGATTCAGAGCTCTTCCCTTAAATGCATGGATCAATGAAAGGACACCCATGAGAAAAAATACAGCGGCCAAAATACATACCATCCAAAATGGAATTTCATCATAACTCCGACCGGCCACCGGCAATGCAACCCCTACAAGCGTTATAACTCCGGCGATAACTCCAAGTCCCAGAGTTACCCATCGTCGATGAGGCACAGCCTTTTGCAATGTGGGTTCATCCAATCGGCAGACAGACCCGACAAGACTTGCCATCAGTAACGCCCACGCCGGGAAAGCAGGTAACATATACAGGTCCCTCTTTTCCGTGGATATGGAAAAAAACAGAAAAACAAAGATGCACGTCACCAGGGCCAAGCTGTCCGTTTTGATAGCACGACGCTTCCAGGCCCAATAAAGAGCACCTGGAATAAGTCCCGACCAAGGTAACATCGAAGTCGTCAATCGATCAAAAAAATACCAGAAAGGCTGAGCATGATGCATACCGTGGATACCACGTTCTACAAAGTGTTCACGCAGGGCTCCAAGAACGGAGTAGCCGGCAGGTCCCCACAAAGAAACAGCGGCAACCCAGGAACCGACCACGGCAACAAAGACCAGAGGGCCAAGAATGGGGGCAAACTGACTCCAGCTGGAAAATTTCCGATCTACGGCCAGGGTGATCAACGTAATCCCCAATGGCAGTAACAGTCCCACCGGACCCTTCGCCAGAACTGCCAGACCAACAGCCAGCCAAAACAACATTCCCGCTCGCCGGCCGTTAAGATTTCCTGAACGAAATCCTTCGAAGGCCGAGAGAGCCACCCATATCAGACAACATAAAAGCGAGTCGATTTGTGACCACCGTGCCTTGTCCCAGAACATGAAAGCGGTAGCCAAGATAAACCCGGCCAGAGCTGCTGTCTTGGGACCATACCAGCGCCTGCCAATCCGCATAGTCAGCCACAAGGTGCCCAACGCGGCCAACACCGATGGAAGCCTGGCAGTAAATTCAGTAACGGCTCCAATCGGTAGAGAAAAAATAGCAATCAACCAAAAAAACAGCGGAGGTTTGTGGCTATTTACGACGCCGTTCACATGAGAGACCAACCATTGACCGTCGATCAGCATTTCCCTTGCGCCTTCACCAAAAAATGGCTCATCCGGCGCCCAAAGGTCATGGGCTCCCAGAAACCAAAGGAAGAGCACTGCGGCTCCTGACAGAACTATTGTTTCGCGCTTCATTAATAATGGGTTGGGTTGTGGCAACCGGCACTTCGGCACCATCGCCATAGATCGCGTCGCACCACATATCGAAAGCGAGCAAAGCAAATAACGGCTTTCGATGATCAGCTTTTCGCTCCATATGCTCATCGAGAATTTCGGTGATTCCCGCGGGATTAAAAAGTCCGCGTGCTTCGACACGTTCATGAGAAAATCGCTTCCTCAACTCATCGCCAAGTCCGTGAAGCAACCAGCGGGAAAAGGGTATGTTGAAACCTCTTTTACGTTGCTGGAGAACCTCCTTCGGCAATCGCTTCCGAACCGCTTTGCGCAAAATGGATTTTGTGGTAATCCCCTTCAATTTTAAAGAGGAAGGAATACCTGCTACAAATTCCGCCAGATCGTGATCAAGAAACGGAGCACGCGACTCAAGAGATGCCAGCATGGTGCATCGATCGACTTTGGTTAGTAAATCGTCTTGAAGATACAGCGTGAAATCCATGTAGAGCAGTTCAGCAAGTGAATCTGGTAATTGCAGCCCACTCAAACGATCCCGGGCGGAACCAAAAGGATCATCCTCTTCTAAAAGATGCCATAATTTTTGAGAAAAAACCTTCGAATGGCAGTCAGGACTTATGCTGCCGAACCAGGTGTGGTGCCTTTCGACCAAATCCATTTCCGCTCCTGCGGCGAACCTCTCCAGCAAATAATCCAGCCCCACGTTCCCCATCGAAACAGGAGTTACTACTCGCCCCGCGGCCAAAAGGAATTTTCGAACACTCTTGGGCAAGCGCTGATAAGCACCAGAGATTTTATTACCGAGGTAGGTCGGGTAGCCGGCAAACAATTCATCGGCACCTTCTCCCGAAAGCACTACTTTCACCTTCTGCCTGGTAAAGTGCGAAAGCAACAAAGTGGGGATGGTAGAAGCGTCTCCCAAAGGCTCATCAAATCCTTTCCCTACAAGTTGTAATCCCTCGGCGAGATCCGCCTCTCCCAAAACCAGTTCATTAAATTCGGCTCCAAAATGTTCGGCGGTTCTTTGTGCAATACGAGACTCGTCGAATGTGGGATCCCTATGACCAATGGTAAATGCCTGTACCCCGGGACCGGCCTGATTTGTAAGATGGGCGAGTATGCAGGAAGAATCGATTCCTCCCGATAAGAATACACCAAGAGGAACGTCGCTTCGACGCCTAAGTTCTACCGCACGTGCTATCCGCGTATCCAACTCTTCAACTAACGCCCTCTCGCGTTTCAGCTTCGTTGAAGGCTGCAGGTAGTGATCTGCTAAGTCCCAATATTGGCTCACTTCGACTCGACCATCTTTGACTTGAAGCATGTTTCCTGCGGGCAACTTTCTTATGCCGGCAATTGGTGACAAAGGAGCCGGGAAAAACCCGTGCAATAGATAGCGACGCAATGCTACAGGATCCACCGCACGAGGAACACGCGGATGAGCCAGCATCGCACGTAGTTCGGAAGCGAATACAAGCTCTTTGGAGTCATGCCAATAGTACAATGGCTTTTCTCCACTTCTATCACGACCCAACATTAGCCGTTGTTGCCGTTCATCCCAAATTGCAAAGGCGAACATTCCGTTCAAATGTTGCACGAATTCAGGCCCAAGCTCTTCCCATAAATGCGGCAACGTCTCGGTATCCACATCCGTCCGAAACGCATGTCCTTTTTGAACCAGCCACGACTTTAATTCTTCGCTGTTATAAATCTCCGCATTGGCTATAGACCATACCGTTTCGTCTTCATTGCAGAACGGCGGCGATACCGCATCGACATCCATAATGGCGAGGCGACGGAATCCGAAGAAGCATGGCTTATTGCTCATAACTCCTTCGGAATCAGGACCACGGTGGTTAATCGTGGCAGCCATTTGCTGAACAATTTCCTGTGTATTAGGATCTTCTCCAGCCAAACGTAGGATTCCTACTATTCCGCACATAAAAAGTAATTATCAGGAGAATTAATGAAGTCGTTTTTCACAAATCGAATTTTGGTGGCCACAAGAACATCAAGTGAATGCAAAAGTTTGCGTATAGCTTTCAAGATAATTGTAACAAACTAAGCTATTTGATCCGCCTAAGCAATCCTCCCAGGAATACCTGGAATAGACAGCAGAAAAGGAGGGATAGCCTTCATTTCTTAATAGATGCTTAAGATGAATAAATTCACCCAGTGTCACGCTATGATCCACGACTTAAAAGGGAACACATGAAAGAAACCCATTAAAATGAAATCTCAACGCTCAGTACCGAGTTCGTTTGAACGACATCACCCAAGCCCCTCCCCGTGGCAAGACTACGGGGTATCCATGGGCTTCCTGTCCTACCCTTCGGCCAGGACCGCATTTCGATTGATCGATTGTGAATATAGGTACCCTGCGGCAGAGACCGCGGGGAAAGTCTACCCGATTCTAATTTTTGAATGACTCAAAAGAGTTAACGACTCGCCCATTGGATGCCCTTGATGGACATTTCCCAAACCGCTGGATGGTCGATCATCTCTTTCCATGTATGACCTAAGGCAGAATAAAAGACCCGGCCTTTTCCCCATTCTTTCGTCCAGATAACTGGCATGGTTACAGGTTTGTCCTCGTAGAAATAGATGGTCTCAGCCAGCACATTTACACCGGGATCCATCAGCATGTAATACTGCTCGGAGTTGTAAATGAAGCTGGGGTTCAGTCCCGATACTGTTTCATGGTCAGGTTGAGTGACACGGACTTCATAATCATCGATGAAGGGATGCCCCACATAATGTCCGCCTACCATCCATTCATAGTCGAGATTTCCCCGAAATGCGTCACCCATACCTCCGTGTATACCTGCCAAGCCAGTTCCGGCCTTTACCACTTCCTGAAGATTGTTTGACTGCTCTTCAGAGAGTGTGCCTATCGTCCAGAAAGGCACTATCACGTCGAATTCAAACAATGAAGGCTGGTCATCCAATACTTCAAGTGCGTTGGAAAGAGTTACAGCAAACCCTGCTTCCAAAAGCGACTTTTGAAACGCCTTGCCGAACACTTCCGGTTCGTGACCCTCCCATCCGCCATAAAATACAAGTGCTTTTTTCTTTCCCATCGAAGTTTTTGGTTGGTTAAAAGTGAGAGATGAGCTTTAGCTGATTCATGAGGAAGAAAGCTAACAGAAAATTGCATCTCGACTTAAGCCAGATTTAAATTCTCACAAATTATGCAAGCAACTCTCGATTACGGTCAAACCGGACTTCCGCTGAATTTGGCAGGACTTGATGCCACCCTGATCTCCCCAAAATTCATTCCAGGTCTGCCTGACGAGGCAAAAGCCTTCGAGGATGCAGTTCGCGGCCCCATAGGCAGTCCGCCTCTCCGAAGCACGATTCAAACTGACGAAACGGTAGCCATCGTGATACCGGATATCACACGAGCTTTACCCAATGAACGCTTACTAAACTGGTTGTTTGTTGAACTGTCCCACGTTCCACCCGGCAACTTCACCATAATTTCCGGCACAGGTACCCACAGAGAAAATACACCCAAAGAATGGGTATACATGGTGGGAGAAACCATATACCAGAATTATAAGTGCATCAATCATCGAGGCTTCGACCGCGAGAGCCTGTCACTGGGAGGCACTTCCGCGTTTGGATACGATGTGTATTTTAATAGCGAATACATTCGGGCAGACCGGAAAATTATGATGGGATTCATTGAACCGCATTTTATGGCCGGATTTTCCGGAGGATACAAAGCGGTGTTCCCTGGAGTGACTGCGGTAGATACTATCATGAAGTATCACAGTGCGGAAAACATAGGCCATCCGGGAAGTACCTGGGGAAACCTCGAAAATAATCCGACCCAAGAAAATATTCGTGCCGGAGGCTCACTCGTACCGGTAGACTTTTTGGTGAACGTGACGCTCAACAACAAACGGGAAATCACAGGTTTCTTTTTAGGTGATCCTATTGAAGCGCATGAAGCGGGATGTCAGTTTTGCAAAAAAACGGCCATGATCGACTGTAAAGAACCTTTCGATATCGTGGTCACCTCCAATTGTGGCTACCCTCTGGATCAAAATTTATACCAGGCCGTAAAAGGCATGTCAGCCGCCGCGCAAATTCTGAAACCGGGCGGATTGATTATTTCTGCCGCACGATGCAATGACGGTTTCCCCGACCACGGAAATTTCAAAAGCTTCCTTTTCGAACACGATTCTCCCCGGGCGATGCTGGACAAAATTTGCTCTCCCGGCTTTGAGCAGTTGGATCAGTGGCAAGTACAACTCCTGGCCATCATTCTCCTAAAAAGTCGTGTAGGATTACATAGTGAGCTTAGCGAAGAAGAGGTAACCCAAGCACACCTTATCCCGGTGAGCAACATACGTGAAGCCATCGATGAAGAAGCCGAACGGCTTGGGCGTAAAGCCTCGGTAGCAGTTTTGCCGGAAGGTCCCCTTACCATTCCCTATATCGAGAAATGAAATTATAAATCCGGAATAACCTCCGGGTATACTTGACCAGTAGCACTGATCTTAAAGATATAAATCAACCCAGGCCGAAGCTCAGTATAAACGGAAGAGCCAAATACAGCTTCAATTCCGTACTCGCTTAGACGCCGTTTATCGTGGGCTAAATCCCAAATCTCGGACCAGAAAAGTTCACGCTTTTTTACCGGCAACTGTGCCAATAAGCCACGATATCGCTCTGGCTCGCGTCCATGCACCTCAATCGGAAAACCATCGGAAGGAGCCATATGCTCACCGTATATGCGACGCCAAAGATAAAGAGACCGACCTTTACCATCTCGAACAAATTCATCTGAAAATTTCACGATCAAAGCGTCAAAGTGCACAATGTCTCCTTCCAAGGTAAACTCGCTCTCAAACACTATATCCAGAGGATCGTTCCTGGCCGTTTCAACAAACTTGAGCAAGGTATAATCTTTGCCGCCCTGCTGCATCTGCGCTATTACTTTTGCGTAACCAATCTGTTCTTCCCCTGTCAGATTTTCAATCGCCTGTTTGAGATCTTTATTTTCTGTAAGGAGAGCCTGGATCGTTAAGCCGGTTTTTAGAAACGCGACTCCGAGAACACCCCCAACGGCTATAACGGCGACCGCCACTCCTCCCCAAAACAATCTGGCAGTAAAGGACTTCATCTACCCAAAAGTGTAGGTTAGCTGTCAGATCACAAGCGTACAATAATTAGAATAAAAAAGGACGCTCCCCAACCTGGAGCGCCCTTTTATTTGGGTCATCAAGTTTCTATTCGGGATAGTCGTAAATTTCTAACAGACCGTAGCCGGTTGTATTGCCCGCCCCTCCGACAACTGCGGTGTAGGATCCAGGTTCCAAAGTAGCTACAATGGCTGGCTCATTTGAATTCGTTGGAGGAATTCCACTGTCCACGATCTCAGCAATACGGTCGCTATCTTCCCAATTATCGTTTGAGATGATTTTGGTCGGTCCGGAATAAAGTTCAAGTACCGGATCATTCAAACGATTTTCGATTATTGATGGAAGACTTGGGCCAGTGACACGGATGAACACACGAGCCGGTGTGTCACCAGTAATGATAAATCCGCCTATCATTCGTTTATCACCTGCCTGGATAAAGCTCCTGGTTGAGATGTTAACAATGCGAATGTTTTTAGCGTAATCCATCTCATAGACTTCAATCATTCCAAAGCCCGTGTCTCCATCAACTCCACTGAGAATAGCTGAATAGGCACCAGGTTGAAGTTGAATCACCAAGGCCGATTCGTTGTCAAAAGCAGGTGGTAATCCAGATGCAATGATCCCAGCTTCGTCGGTATCTCGCCAGTCATCGTTGTAGGCGATTGGATTATTGAGATCGATACCGCTTACCAAAGTCACTTCAGGATTGTTGAGTATGGGCGCATTCAGGACAGCGGCGATGCTCGGACCGATACCTCTGATAAGAACTGTTTTAGGACCGTCACCTTGAATAATAAAGCCGCCGATCATGACATTATCGCCCCTTTCAACAAGACCTCTGGTAGAGATATTGATGAGTCGGCCCGCAATGGGGATGCGGAAATCAGATTCAGCAGGATCATTTTCACCCGCCCCATTGTAGGCGGAAACGCGGTAGGAGTAGCTCACTCCAGGTAAAGCACTATTATCCACAAAAAGATTTACATCGGCAACGACATCACCGATCTCTATCCAGACACCGTTAGTCGCTTCCCTGCGGTAAATACGGAAACCATCCTCATTGACAGAATTATCTGTCCAGGATACTGAAATGGAAGTTTCGGTGAGCGCTTGAATCTGCAATCCTGTAGGAGAATTGGGTATCGGAATATTCGGAGTGGTCACGTTGACCAGGTTACTGGGCAGCGACTCCACTTCGCCTTGAACCGCGATAACACGGTAAGTATAAGTAGTGTTAGGTTCTGCCACGGCATCTGAATACAGCACCGAATTCGCGCCGATAGTACCAATAACCTCAAAATCAGCTTCACCAGACTTTCGCTCAACCCGGTAACTAGTTTCAACTGATGACACATCATTCCAAGTCAATTCAATCCGTGTAGAAGTAACAGCTTCGCCCACCAGTAACTGAGGAGCGGCGAAAAGAATGACCGCTTCCGCTTCATTGCTGACTTCGGAATCACCACCAATGTTGAAAGCGAGTACCCGGTAGCTGTAAGTTTGCATTTCAGACACAGTCGTGTCGTTGAAGTAAGTAACGTTTTCATTTACCGAAATTAAATCCTCAAAGCTTCCGTCTCCCACCTTCCGCTGAATTTTGAATCCTGATTCAACATCGGAATTGTCTTCCCAGGACAAACTCACAACTTCGACCGCCAGGGACGCAATTGCCAAGTTGCTTGGCGCAACCGGCAAAGGAATACTGGAAGTTGTGGCACTCGCTTCTCCGCTATTATCGGAGGACAGTGCGCCATTTATATAGGAAACAATGCGGTAAGTATAACTGGTTTCAGGCTGCAGGTTTTTGTCCGTATAGGACGTTACATCCGCCGAAACATTACCGATAAACGCGAACGTTCCCTCGGCACCCTCCATCCGCTCGATACGGAAACCGGATTCGTTATCGGATGTATCTGTCCAGGTCAGATGGATTTGATCAAAATTAATCGCATTTGCAGCCAATCCCGCAGGTGCAGCCGGTTTGATGGTATCGGAACTCGTCATAGCGGACACTTCATTGGTTGGGTTGGATTCGCCGCCATCATACACACCTACGACCCGGTAAGTATATGCCAGATCTACAGTCACAGTCCCGTCAACATAGGCCGATATGCCTTGATCAACCGTAGCATGCGGTTCAAATGCGCCTTCGCCGGATTTTCTTTCAATGCGATAACCCGTTTCCACCAGTGAATTGTCCGCCCAAGTTAAATCGATTCGGCTCTGAGCAGATGCTTGAGCAGTTAAAATAGTCGGCGCATTAAAGGGAAAGAAAACAGACGATTCATTGCTAGGAGTCGAGACACCGGCTTCATTGAAAGCAACGATTCGATAGGCGAATGTTTCGAGCTCACCTACTTCGAGATCCTGAAAGGACGTGACATTGGCAGCAACCTGGAAGTAATCACTCCATCCTCCACTACCCACCATTCTCTCAATACGAAATCCTGTTTCATCCAAAGAGTTGTCCGCCCAATTCAGAACGACATAGGACGCATCAATCAGACTAACAACTAAATTATCGGCCGAACCGGGAACAGGTATATTAGGGGTGGCAGCGCTAAATTCATTCGTGGGGCTAGATTCTATACCGTTACCTAGTCCAATCACGCGATAGGTATATGTCGACAACGGCTCAACATCGGTATCGGAGTAATTGTTACTATCCGCTTCTAAAGTGGCAATAATCTCAAAACTTCCTTGGCCAGTTTTGCGCTCTACGCGGTATCCTGATTCAGCGATTGAATTATCATCCCATGTTAAATCGATCTGCTCACTTGAAACCGCCAGAGCCATCAAGTTAGTGGGATCGTTAAAGTCAATGACGGTCGATACCTCGTTACTAGGTGTTGAGTCTCCACCTCCATTATAACTAACCATTCGGTAAGCGTAGCTTTGCAATTCACTGACCTGATTATCAGTAAACGTTGTATTGGTTGGACCCAATTCCACAAGCGTCTCATAGCCACCATTCCCGGTTTTGCGTTCCACACGGAAACCATCTTCATTAGTCGAAGTATCCGTCCATTCAAGAATCACGTGGTTCAAACCTTGACTCGCTATAACCAAATTGGCCGGAGCATTTGGAGCGGAAATATCGGGTGTTATAACCGAAGCTTCATTAGCGGATTCCGAAAAGGTTGTAAACCTGATCCCAAATATCCGATAGGTATAACTGGTTAGCGGATTCACGGTAACATCCGAAAACGAACTTACATTATTTCCAATGTTAACCAAGGTAATATAAGTCCCATTTCCCACTCTACGCTCGATCCGAAATCCGGTTTCGACTCCGGAGTGATCGATCCATGAAAGATCAACCTGGTCGCTGGAAATTGCCTGAGCAGCTAAATCGCTGGGAGCAAGGAAAGGTAGAAGCACATTCACAGGATTACTGAAGGCAGACACTCCGTTTCCGTTGTATGCAAAAACATGGTACGTGAAGTCACCGAGCTCAAACACATCCGTGTCGCTGTAAGCTGTCGATCCTGCAGGTAGTTCTGCAATCTGCTCAAATTCACCGTTTCCGTCCCTACGCTCTATCCGAAAGCCGTCCTCATCATTCGATGAATCATCCCAGGCCAGAGATACCTGAGTTACACTGGTACTTGCAAGACGAAGATTGGCAGGAGCCGAAGGAATTGGAACCCCTGGTGTGGTAGCCGCGGATT
Organism: Verrucomicrobiota bacterium; assembly: GCA_027297085.1. GTDB lineage: Bacteria > Verrucomicrobiota > Verrucomicrobiia > Opitutales > UBA2995 > UBA2995. The sequence continues at coordinate 11,916 of JAPUIL010000529.1, forward strand.
CATTGCTTGGACTGGAAAGCCCCGCAGCGTTGCCTGAACGAATCCGGTAAGTGTAAGTGGTATCGGCTGTCAGTCCGGAATCGGAATAACTCTCTAGATTTCCAACAATATCGATTAGCTGACTAAATGCTCCATTGCCTACTTTACGCTCAATCCGGAACCAGGTTTCATTATCCGCGGTATCAGTCCAGGTTAGATCGATACGTGTCATCGAAAAGGCAGACGCAGACATATTAGCTGGTACATTCGGAACTGGAGCCGCAAGAGTAGTCGCGCTGGACTCATTACTCGGGTTTGAAGAGATTTCGCTGTTGGTCGCGACGATGCGATAACTATAAGTAGTAGCCAAAGCTAAGCCTGAATCCGCGTAGCTCTCTGTATTGGCCGGTAGCACTGCAATCTCATTCCATGCGCCAGCTCCCTGACGCCGTTGAACACGAAAATTGGTTTCATTGCTGGAGTTATCATTCCAAAAAATATTTATTTGTTCATGAGAAGCACTGTTGGCGACTAAGCCGGTGGGAGCGGTGATCGTGGCAGCGGTACCAAAACCGGTGAACTCAAATTCATCCATCGCATCAACACCGCGATTGAGCGTATCTGTTCCACCTATAAAAAGGAATACGTCAGATGCCGCAACTAAGTCGGAATTGACTAAACTGGATATGGCTGCAGTAACCACGTCGGTCTCTGTACGAGTGGACCCATTCGAAGACATCCGATGCAGATCCGCAAACAGATCAAACAAACCAGCAGATTGAACCACAGAGATTTCGATTTCATACCACCCGGGTGTTAAATTCTCGAATCCAGAATCAACAGTTTGTGTCCGTGAGCCGTTGATACCGTTAAAAGCAGTGAGTTTTGATTCGTTGGATCCCGTCAGACCTTGAGAAAGTTCAACACCAAGAAAATCATCCGCACCGTTTCCCGTCTCACTTCCGTCGAAGTTTGCATTGGAAGTTATTCCGAAAAAGAAGGGTTCTCCACCCGAACTGGTTGAATTGGTCGAATAATTAAATCGCAGCGAAACAGTAACGGTATTTAGCAGCCCACCCAAAGAAGTGTTGCGGGTGTATGCAACGGTTTCCGATCCGTTCGCGAACCTACGGATGGCTCGACTTCCACTTATACCAATTGAGGCGGCTTCCTCGAAGCGGTTGTCCCCCGAGCCAGCTCTTTGAGTGAACTGGTTATCAAAGTCACCACTTGCGTTGAAAGATAACGTCTCAGCCCTAATTGAGGTCGATGCTATTAGAAGAGCAGTGAGAATCTTCGGGCCGAGCTGGCCGATTCTACTGACAAAACGGTTAAATTTTTGAGTCATCCCTGAATAGAAAATGGGTCCTTTGCTCGGACCGTTGGTTTATTTCATGCAAATAAGGTATTGTGCCCATTTATCTCTCGCGCCGGTCATTGTGATAATTGGAATGCGATTATTTTTACCCCTTTTAAGCTTCTTTTACCCCTGCTCGCAGAGATTTCCCATAACTTGGGGCCTTCCCTCAACAATCAGGTGGCATGCCTTATTAGAATTTTAACAAATACCCTTAGTCTGGACTAAGATCGGCAATTTTAGGTAGAATTCCCTAGTAAAAAAGGTTGCAGTCCTCAAAGCGCGTTCATTGCTTAAAATCCGTACAATCCTTACTCAAAAGCGGTAACTACCCATATAATGGCCGCTAGCTTCCCAATCCTGAGAACACACCGAATGAACACTTTCTGAATGCGGGATTACTTCATACGCCGCCTCCTGCTTATTCCACCTACTCTGCTGGGTATTTCCATCATCGTTTTCTCGATAACCCGCCTGGCCCCTGGCGGTCCTATTGAACGAGCCATCATGGAAGCTCAGATGGCATCGGCTGGTGGTGAATTGGGATCTGGAGGTGGTTCGGCTGTAGGAGGAGGGTCCATGGCTATTTCCGATGAGCAAATCCAGGTGCTTAAGGAATACTACGGTCTCGATAAACCGATCTGGCAGGCCTATCTCATATGGCTAGGCAAGGTCGCAAAGGGTGACTTCGGAGATTCGTTTCGATATAGCGAACCTGTCTGGGACCTCATTCGGGAAAGATTCCCTATTTCCCTTTTCTACGGAATTACGACCCTCATTATCACCTATTCGGTCTGCTTGCCTCTTGGTGTAATAAAAGCCATTAAACACCGAACTCATTTGGATAATTGGACATCCATCGTGGTGTTCGCCGGCTACGCTATTCCAGGTTATGCGCTTGGAGCCATTTTACTACTCTTTTTTGCAGCGAGGCTCGAGTGGTTTCCAATGGGGGGATTTACCAGTTACGATTTCGAGGACCTTTCTTTTTTTGGGAAATTCGTGGATCTGTTTCATCATGGCGCTCTCCCGTTGATT
>JAPUIL010000053.1 GCA_027297085.1 Verrucomicrobiota bacterium
CTCCTGCATGTCGGCGAGAAAGGCGACCCGATATTGCCTTCGTTGCAACAGCCCAACTTTTACTTCTGTCAATTCGGTCAGCTGAGTATAGGTATCATGAGCCTCTTTAACATCCTGAGACAAAGATTCAATGGGAGCTAACCCAGCTTCAAGTGTGGCAATGCGACTTTGCAGATCCCAAGCTTGCATGTGGTATTTTAATCCCACAATCAGTCCGGCCAATAAAAATAGAGCCGCGGCTGCAATCAACCAGGGCTTTTTTTCTAACAGAACCAACTCGGAGGAAAGCGAATCGGGAAGCAGGTTACCCTGGCCACCCAAAGCCAAACCTAACGCTGCCGGCAGGGCGAAACCAACGCGGCTGGTCTGCGTAGCCAGTAAATTGGGTCCAGACGAAATTCCTCGGAAAGGATCATACAAGGTAGTGGCAATGCCCGTCTTTCGCTCCAGAAAATCCGCCAGGCCTGGTAATTGGCTCGCTCCTCCTGTTAGCAATATTCGGGCTGGATTACCTGACTGCCCCTGTCGACGATACAGGGCCAACGACCGCTGCACTTCGTTAACAAGCCGGTTCACAAATCCTTCCGAGGATTGATTCAGCATGTCCTGGCTTACAGCCTCTCCTTGCACCTGAATCCAATCCAGTTTCATGCGCTCAGCTTCTGCAAACGATTTTCCCAACTGCTTGGCCAAGCCTTCAGTAACCAGGCCGCCCCCAAAACTAAAACTGCGGATAAAGGGCAATTCCTGATCCGTCATGGCAACGAGGGACACCGAACGTGCTCCAATATCTAACAAAACAGAGGCTCCTTCCTCACTGCCATATTGGTGTTGCAATGCTCTCCATTCTGAGGAAATCAAGGCATCTATCCAAGGCGGTTGAATCGCATGTTCCTTAAGCACTTCCAACAACCCGCATAGAAAGCTCTTCGACACAGCTTGCACAAGCACATCTCGTTCAAATCCGTCGTCCCGAAGAATGGCATAGGTCCATTCGAATCCTTCCAAGCCATTTGGCAGCGCGTTTTCTGCTTCAAATCGAACCACTTCACGCTGACCCTCGCCTGCGATTCGGGCCACTGTTAACACCTTGGTCAACACCGTCCAGCCTGGCAGAACAATGCCCGTAATGGTCTTCAAGGAAGCTTTCAGCGATAGCTGAGACAAGCCCACGCCTACCGAACTCAACCACTGGTTTTTCAAATCCGGATCCCCGTTTAAGGGCTGATGCACCACTTGCTCCAGAACCAAGTTTGCGGCGTCCCCCGAAAAGGTGGAGACTGAAAGGTGACTGGCACCAAGGGCAAGTATGGATTGATCGGCCGACGCCATAAAAATTGCTAAAAAACGGATTGTGATCTGAGGGAATCTCAGACGGTTGAGAAACGGTGAGGTGAGCGTTATGTAGCCACGTTAGAGAAACAAGATTTAAGCAGATAGCGGGTCATCTTTAGGGTAGAATACTACCCGATTTTGCGGAGAACTTTACACAGTTTTTGTCTGCATTCTTGTGGGGATAATTCGGGTAAACTCTTAGATAAGAATTTAGGGCGATTTGAAAAATCGTAGTTGCGGTCTGCGACCGTTTTGTTAATTTTCAGTTTTATGTGAAAAAGGCAGAATCTAGCAGCCTGCCAAATTCATTTCATCCGAACCCATTCTATCTCATCATGAAGCTAAGTATGCTGCTGCTCTTCTTTGGCATTGCACCGCTTTGGCAGCTGACAGCGCAAACTACTGACCCGGAACTGGCGCAGAAGTTAAAGGCGGTTATGTTGCTGTTCGATAAGAACCAACAAGCACTCAAAGAAGAAATCATAGCTCTAAATACATCCAATGCAGCACTGACTGAAGCGAACCTCAAACTGTACCTGGATCTTCAAGCTGCTGAGCAACACGCTGAGTCACTCGCCTCAGAGAACCTTATCCTTCGCAGCAAGATTTCCGAAGTAGCCGTAAATGAACTGGAAGCGGCTTCACTGCAACCGCAATCCGTTAGCACCGTCGCCAATCCAAATGCAAGGGCACCGGCTGCAGTGCCAGCTCGTTCTGCGAGTCGGGCAAACAACAGGCCGGATCAACCACTTATCAATATCAACACCGCAACCAAAGAACAATTAGCCACACTGCCAACCATTGACGACAGTATGGCCCTCCAAATCATATCAAACCGTCCCTATAGCAGCTTGGAAGATCTGATCATCAACCTGGGCTTTGGACCTATGAAGTTGCGTAGAATTTCTCCCTTTGTCACAGTCGAATAACTATCAATCCATAATACGTTCCTAAAATTTTAATTCATCTGGCAGCACTCAGCTGTCCAAACATCAAAACCCCCATCCATCCAATACAAACAATGAGAACCCTGATTTTTACACTCTGTCTCGCCCTCATCCTTCCTCTTTTCTCATCAGCCTCGGATGCAGAACTGGAAGAGAAACTGAAAGCGGTTATGATCCTATTCGCCAAAAGCCAACAGGGCTTGAAGGAAGAGGTCGCGTCACTCGAATTGCAGGTCGCTACCCTGGAGGAGAATAACGAAGTCCTGAAAAAGGAGCTGGATATCGAGCGCCAGATAAATCTGGAGCTTAAAACGGAAGCCTTGATTCGCCAATCCCAGGCACTTGATACCAACCAGGCGAGCGATGTGATAGCAAAAGAACTGGTAGCAGCCAATTCCGAGTTCGCCGATGTGAATCAACCGGCCGCAGGAGGCCGCAACAACCAGCGAGCCGGCCGGGGGGGGCAAGGTAACCTCGACCGCCAAGGCGCAGGTGCTGGTGGTCGTCAAGGTCCAGGGCAATTCCAGGCCACAGGGGATCTCGTCAATATAAATACCGCTACCAGAATGGAGCTGTTGGCTTTGCCTCTGGTAAATGATTTTCTGGCCGATGGCATCATTTCAGGTAGGCCTTGGGAGAGTTTGGAAGACTTAATCCAGCTTCAAGGATTCGGCCCTATGAAGCTCAGACGACTCCAACCAATGGCCACAGCGGGTCCAATTAGAGAGAATACGGAAGAAACAGCATCGGTGAACCCAGTAGATTAGGCCTTAAAAGGCCGGAAATCGCCCTCGGCCATTGACCCGGCACCCTAAGGGCCTCTAGATTTCATTTTTAGCTGAAATCATTGGTGTGTTATCTCCACGCCATTTCAATCCATCCTATCAACACCCTAGCGGTTATGAAAAAGTTCATTTTATTCGCCTTGCTGACGGCGTTATTAATCCCGTTTTCACTATCGGCCCAGACAAAATTGGAAGAAAACTTGAAGTCGGTAATGCTCCTTTTTGATAAGAATCGGAAGGAAGCCCAGGCTGAAGTTGATACCCTGAAGGCAGCCAATGAGCAATTGACTGAAAGGAATCTTATGCTCTACCAAGATCTGGAACAGGCTGAAAATAGGATCGGAGTTCTGGAAAAAGAAAACCTGTTTCTGCGCAGTAGAATTTCCGATTCGGCAGTGAAGGAGTTTGAAACAGCCGCTTTGCTGATGTCCGTTCCGTCACTATCGAAGAAAAACGCTCAGGAGTACCAGGATCCAATCCCAGACTTTACCCCTGCATCCATTAAAAAACTCGGCCAGCCGGCTAGTGGAGCGGACCACCTTTCGGACGGAACTATTTTGTTAGTCAATCTCAATACCGCCACGGAAAGGGAATTGAAAATGATTCCAGGTGTGGGTCCTCAGATGGCCGAGAGAATCATAAACGCAAGGCCGTTTAATTCGATCTGGGACCTTATGAGATTACAAGGTATGGGGAAAAATAGAATCGAAAGAATCGGCCCCTACATTACTACCGAGTAGCGGCAAAAAAAGTCAGATTTTCTTTTTGTAGACCTGTCCATGTTCGTCGGTAAAGAAGAGCAGTAGCCCTTTCTTGCCGGCAAAACGTATCTTTAATCCGAAGTCGACCAGTTCACCAACGTTGTGGATCTGGCCGCCCATCATTATCCGGGCGTTTTTTCCGTCACCCATGATAGCGGTTATTTCCATCCGCTTAAGCTTATAGACGATCTCATCGCTGAGGACTAATTTCACGGTAGGCTGTGAGACTTCCGGTGCAGCAGGAGGAGGGACCGCAACGGTCCTAGGCTGATCAACTTTTTCCGGAGCGGGAGCAACCGTAGTCGTTTCTTGTGCCACAACTGCTTTTTGTTGGGCAACGGTCTCAACAGGGGCTTCCACAATGGGAGCGGTTGGAACAGTCACTTCAGCCACAGTTTCACTTTCATTCGAAACTACAGTAGCCAGGGGTGTCTCTTGAGTTTCTGCGGCGATCACCGGAGAAGCAGCAACGGGCAAGGCGGCAACGGGCGCGGCAGCAACGGGCGCGGCGGCAACTTCGCTCTTTTCTTCAGGCATTACCACAAACAAGGCAACGGCCCAGCCTGCTAATCCAATCACCAAAGCAGCAGTTACAATCACCAGTACCGGACCCTTACTTTT
>JAPUIL010000530.1 GCA_027297085.1 Verrucomicrobiota bacterium
CATCGGGCACTCCTTGCTTCTGGTAAAATCGATTCCCGTATTGTGCATACAGGCCAGCACTATGACGAAAAGATGAGCGACATCTTTTTCAAGCAATTGGGATTGCCAGAGCCGCACGTCTACATGGGAATCGGCAGCGGAAGCCACTCCGAACAGACCGGAAAAGTGATGATCGGTTTTGAAAAGGTTTTAGAAGAAGAAAGCCCTGATCTCGTGATTGTAGTTGGCGACGTTAACTCGACTTTGGCTTGCAGTATCACCGCCGTTAAATGCGGCATTCTGGTGGCGCACGTGGAGGCGGGACTTCGCAGTTTCGACCGGGGCATGCCGGAAGAAATCAACCGGATGGTTACAGACCGCATATCAGATTATCTTTTTGTCACAGAACAAAGTGGTATCGATAACTTGGAGAAGGAGGGCGTACCGTCCGAGCAGATCTTCATGGTTGGAAATGTAATGATCGACTCCCTGATCCAATTTCGCGAAAAAGCCTCCGAGTCCACAATATTGGAGAGTTTGGGAATAGCCGGCAGACCATTCGCACTGATGACTCTTCACCGGCCATCGAACGTGGATCAAAAAGATACACTGATAGAACTTCTCAGAATCGTGGAAAACACCGCGAATCAAATCCACTTGGTTTTTCCAATGCACCCTCGCACGCGAAAACAGCTTGAAACGTTTGGTCTGCTAGCGCAACTGACGAGCATCGACAACGTAACGCTCACAGAGCCTCTCGGCTATTTGGAATTTTTACGACTCATGGATTCAGCGAAGGCTGTGATAACAGATTCAGGAGGAATTCAGGAAGAGACTACTTACCTGCAAGTGCCATGCCTGACTTTGCGCGATAACACAGAACGCCCGATAACCGTTACTTCCGGCACCAACGAGCTGCTTCCAGTCGATCATAGGATCGTTAGCCAGAGACTTAGCGGTATACTTGAAGACAAGGAAGTGGAATCGAGCATTCCCCCACTCTGGGATGGAAAAGCATCTGAGCGCATCACTAAATGCATTCTAGAAATCCTGAACAACCGAACACGACAAACCAGGTGACACACAACAGGATGGAAAAGTCAAAGGACTCCATAGACAAGATTCGGTCCAAGTGGTGGACCGTTCTCGGAGTAATCCTACTGCTGGGGTTTATGGTATTTCAGGCAATTAGCAGCTTGCGTCAAAAGTCGGTCACGACCGATGAGATCATGTACATAGCAGCCGGATACTACCATCTCGAGACTGGCGACTTTCGTTTAAACATGACGAACACCCCGCTCATGAAGATGCTGACTGCTCTTCCGGTAAAGCTCACAGGAGCAGAACTTCCACCAATGGAAGGTAATCCGGGTAAATGGAATTTGATTGAGCAATGGAAATATTCACGTGAGTTTCATTACGGGAATTCTGTCAGTGCCGACCGGATACTATTTATGGCGAGGATGACCGTGGTGTTCCTGGCGGTGGTCTTGGGGATCTATGTTTTCCGATGGAGCCGAGAGCTGTTTGGGCTCAGAGGCGCATTCCTCTCACTATTTCTTTTTAGTTTCAGCCCTAACATACTAGCCCATGCACGACTTGCGAGTCAGGACTTTGGGCTCGCTGCCTTCATGCTGTTTTCAACGTATTATTTTTGGCAATACATGAAGAGCCCCAGATTGGGGACATTGATTCTATGTGGAATCCTGGCCGGTTGTGCGTTTATGATAAAAACCACAGCTATGTTTCTGGCCCCGATATTTGGAGCATTCATTCTGATTTGTATAGTGCTAAACAATGGTTTGGGAATTGACTCGAGATTCCCGTATGTGAATGGAGGCGAAAAAAGCCTGGAACGCCGCGACCAAGTCATAACCGCCATTTTCTCGTTGGGCATCATTGGCCTGCTCACGTTATTGGTGATAAATCTTGGTTACGGGTTTCAAGGTTCATTTCGACCCCTTCCCCTACCAGAGCCATTCATCACGATGTTAAAGACTCAGAAGGGCACCGTTTCTAATCTGGGAGGCATATACTTTGCCGGGAAGCTTCACCCTGATGGATTATGGTATCTGACTCTGGTATCTTTCCTTATCAAGGTTCCGATTCCTTTTTTGATTTTGCTTGGCGTGGCGCTCGCTGGGCTTGCTGTCAGATGCAGGCAGTTGAGGTGTGAATGGCTTTTGATTGTATTTGTGGGGGTGCTCATCTTTACATTTTCATTTCTAATTAAAAGCGGAACCGGTCTCCGCTATTCACTGGGAGTATTTCCTTTCCTCCATGTTCTTGCGGGGAGTTTTTGGAAGATTCCGTGGCAGCGAAGGTATGTAAACACCGGATTGCTGTTCGTACTGGGTCTGTGGTATCTGGTAGGCAGCTTAGGAATACATCCCCATTACCTGGCCTACTTCAATGAGAGTGTCGGTGGAGCGAAGAACGGTTACAAATATCTTACGGATGCGAATCTGGATTGGGGGCAAGATTTGAAAGGACTTTCTAACTACATGCATGAAAAAGGCCTGGAACAAATCAACCTTGGCTACTTTGGAAGTGCTGACGCGGATTACTATGGAATCAACTATAAGTATTTACCTTCCGTTGGATTGAGGCCGATTGAAGAAGATGAGCTTTGGTGGTATGAGATGAAAAAACCTCAGCCTCGCATCGAGCCGGCACCGGGAACTTATGCAATCAGCTCATCCTTGATCGCGCGACCGGTTTGGATGAATAAAATTTTCCCCGACACTTATGAGGCGTTTCGGGATCGGGAACCGGATGCCCAGATCGGCCATTCAATTTTGATATTTAATATTACGGAAACGGAAGTTTTGAAACAGTGAGTCGATCCACTGAAATTGAGTCAGAAACTGGACCGCAAATGAATCTGGGGAAGGTAGATTTTTCTAACGAAAAACCCAGTTTTACCGTACATGTGGATTTGGACGGTGCGCGCCAGATCTTTGAAGTCCATGGAATTCAATATGACTACAAAGATGATCCACTATTTGAAAGCGGCCTGAAGAACACACTGGATCTTTTTGATGAGTATCGGATCAAAGCAGTCTTGTTTACCATCGCGGATGATCTGAAAGATGGACGAAAACGTGAATTGTTAGAAGAAGCGGTCTTACGCGGCCATGAAATTGCATCCCACAGTGTAACCCACAGACGGTTGACGCAGCTTAGTCTTGAGGAGAAGCGGGGCGAGATCGCCGAAAGCAAACGTCTGCTCGAATCCAGTCTCAATGTTTCGGTGAGGGGATTTCGTGCACCCCATTTTGCAATCGATCGAGAGTGCCTGGAGCTTTTAGACGAGTACGGATACGAGTATGATTCTTCAGTATTTCCGACAGCCCGATATGCCAAGCTGCTGGAAGTGCCGATTGTGCCGTCGGCACCGCATATTCCTTTCTATGGGGCAAAGTTGCTTGAGCTTCCCCTGCCCTCATTTCGACCGCGTCCGTTTCCTTTCCATCCCTGCTACAGTTTGATCCTGGGTCAGACTTATTTCAGGGGTGGATTGAAGAAATTCCGCCAATCGAATTTACCCCTGATGTTTTTGTTCCATTTAACGGACGTGGCGAATCCTCTCCCCGGTGACCGCTTGAAGAACTGGCGTTTGAAATTAATGACACTTTCCCATTTACGGGCAGATAAGAAGTTGGAAAAGTGCCGGAAGATGTTGGACAGTGTAACTGACCAATACAGCTATACCATTAACAAGGACTTAGTCGAAAACGTGAAAGAAGATCTGAGAAAAAATAAAACGCTTACCTTAGCAATTAGCACTACCCATGAAACGGGCGCGGCTATCCTGGAAGGAGCAACGGTAAAGGCAGCGGTGAGCGAGGAACGGATGGATCGGGTCAAGTTCTCTACTCAATATCCGCCCGTGAGAAGCATCGAGGCAGCGATAAAGACCGCAGGAGTGGACCCGCGAAAAATCGACCGGATTGTTGTGGCTGGATTGCCCTCGAGAAAGCTTTTCCCGAAATTGGCGCGGGGACAATGGAGAGACTTCACGGAATTTCATGGGCTCAGCGACTATTTTCCGCACTTCAACAAGATTCTTTACCGGGCCTACTATTTCTATCGCAGCCTTGGCTACCGAGCTGTCCAAAAATATTTTCAAAAGAATTACGGCACGAAGCCTGAATTACATTTTGTAGAGCACCATCTTTGCCATGCGTCCAGTGTTTATCGGACTGCGCCTTTTGAGGACGCCCTGATTGTAACTGCGGATGGAGTAGGTGACGAGTTGTCGCTCACCGTTTCTGAAGGACGCAACGGTAGGATCAAGCGGCTGAATGAAATTCCCTATCCGCATTCGTTTGGACAATTTTACACTGCCTGTACGCAGATACTCGGTTTTAGAGGAGGCAGGCACGAGGGGAAAATCACGGGGCTGAGCGGATTCGGGAAACTGGACCCGGAATTGTATCGCAAAGTAAAAGAAACCATTCGAAAGAGCGGGCCGGATTTCACACTCGATAAACGCTATTACTCGGAAGGATTTGTTCGGGGGTTCTCACTTAAAAAATTGAGAAAGGGAGAAAACCTGTTCGAGGCACTACAATACCGTAACTACAAAAGTCCACTCAAGCGGCTCATCGATGGCTATACTCGAGAAGATGTGGCGGCTGTTTTTCAAACGATCCTTGAAGAAGAGATGATTGAGGCGGTTCGTCCTTTTGCCGAATCGACCGGACTAAAGAACCTGGCGCTCGCAGGGGGAATCTTTGCAAATGTTAAGTTGAACGACGTTCTCTTCCGTGCCCTTGGCATGAAGCAGGTATACATCTTCCCGCACATGGGAGACGGAGGCCTTTCGGTGGGCGCGGCTCTCGAGTTGCTGCAGGCGCGACCCAAGTCATTCGATTCAGTATACTGGGGACCATCCTTTACTGAAGAGGAGATGGAGTCGGCTCTAAAAGAGGTCACATCGGAGGGGCTGAGATATCGACGCGAACACAATATTGAAAAGACCGTAGCCTTTCACCTGGCGGAGAACAAAGTCATTGCACGTTTCAACGGGGCGATGGAATTTGGTCCTCGGGCATTGTGCAATCGATCTATTCTATACCAGGCATCGGATCCCAGCGCGAATAAATGGCTTAACGATCGATTGAATCGGACTGAATTCATGCCTTTCGCTCCAGTGGCCCTGGAGGATAAGGCGAGTTTATTCTTTGAATCCATGGAAGGGACCGAGCACGCCTGCAAGTTCATGACTACGATTTTAAAGTGCACAGACTTTGCCAAGACTCGGTGTCCGGCTGTTGTGCACGTTGACGGGACGGCACGACCTCAATTGATTTCAGAAAGTATAAACCCGAGCGCTACGGCCATCTTGCGTCATTATGACAAACTCACTGGCGTTCCTCTTCTTGTGAATACCAGCTTTAATATGCATGAGGAACCCATTGTCTGCTCGCCCGAAGATGCAGTCCGGGCCTATCTTGATTCCAAGCTCGATTTCCTGGCGATGGGGCCATTCCTGGCTTGGTTGAAAGAGGAGGATCCACCATCAGGAAAGCCATCTTGATCTCGATACTAAACAAGTTTTGCCAATGAAACTTAAGTTATGGATTGGGATTATTGTCAGTGTGTTGCTGATGGGATGGGTGCTATCCCGAGTCAACGTAGGCTTGCTCCTTGAATCGCTTGGGCAAATCAAAATCTTCCCTGTACTAATAGCGATCATTTGCCTTCTTTCCACGCAAATGATTAAAGCTTGGCGGTGGAAGTATTTGATGAATTCCATCAAACCGATGCCGACGGTAAATCTTCTTTCGCCCATGGTAATTGGAACCATGACGGATATGATTCTTCCTGCTCGTGGAGGAGATGTGGTCCGAGCGTTCCTGATTGGTAACAAAGAAAAAGTAAGTAAGATGGCAACACTCGCCACGGTAGTGATTGAACGGATACTTGATTTGGCGACGATACTCATCATGTGCCTGGTAGTCCTCGTATGGATTCCTTTTTCCATTCCTCCCGAAGGCCAGGCGGTTTTCGCAAAGTTTCGTGAGATCATTCTCATCGTGGGTATTCTGTGCGTTTTGGCTGTTGCGGTGGTCGTATTCGTGACTTGGCGGGGAGAAAGATTGCAGAAACCTCTAGAACGATTCTTGGGCTTTCTACCTGAAAGGTTAAGGAGCCGTACGATGGATGTAGTCCGCAATTTTTCTTCCGGATTGGGCTCCCTTAAAAGCGGGCGAGACTTTTTGATGGTTTCTTTGATTTCGATGTTTCTTTGGTCAGTCTATGCATTGAGCAATTTCTTTATCCTGGACGCGTTTTCGATGTATTTGCCCTTCTACTCGTCATTTATCCTGCTGTTCTTTCAGGTGCTAGGAGTCACACTTCCTTCCTCACCGGGATTTATCGGCACCTACCATGCCGCTGTTATCGCAGCATTTGCTTTGTTGGGGGTCTCGCACGAAGCGGCTGTCAGCGTTGCCTTAGTCATGCACGGAGCGTTCTTCATTCCCTATATTCTTGCAGGAATGGTTTTCCTTTGGATGGAAAACTTATCGATTCAGTCACTAAACACCTTGGTCTCATCAAAATCTTAGCCCAAAGAAGGTCTGGAATTATTACTGGGATGGGTGTCGATAGATTTGCGGATGACTAATTTTGAATTCAATTGCCTACAGTTATAGGGGTGGCATTCTCTGAATTAGCTTTAAGATCAACTAGATGATACCCTATTTGATTTAAAATGATGAAACGACCTAAGGATGTTCAGATAATTGGACAGGAAATCGCTATACTCTGGCAGGATGGCGAGGAGGACTATTTCCCTATGGCATTCTTGCGGGAATTCTCACCGAGTGCCGAAAATATCGGCGAGATGGACATTCTGGGCAATGTCCACGGTGGCACAGGACCGATGAAACATCCGGGCGTAACGGTAACTGGTTGGGAGTATATGGGCAATTACGCCCTGCGATTCGATTTCAGCGATGGCCACGGCACCGGTCTCTTCAGCTTTGATTACATTGTTGGCCTGAGGAAACACCTGAAGGAGTGGTCATCCACAAATAAAGACTAGAACCCGGAAAGAGTGCGGACCGTTCTAATAAACGCCGCGGTCGCTACTTTCCATGAAGTCGAGGAATAATTTGGCTTTCGGGTGGTTCGCGTAATCAGAGCTCAGCGCGGTTTCCATGGCCTGTTTCCGATTCAGACCTTCCCGATAGAAAGTCTTATAAAGGTACTTTACTACCGTCATGTCTTCCTTGCTAAAATCCTGGCGCTCTAATCCGACCTTGTTAAAAAACTTAACCTCCGGATCGCGTCCGTCTATGAGCATGTAAGGAGGCACGTCTTTCACGGTCTTGGACATGCCGCCGACAAAACAATAGTCGCCAAACCGGCAATATTGATGCCCGGCGGCTCCCCAGGAAATGATGACGTGATTCCCGACCACGCAATGGCCAGCCAACGCGTTTTGACCGCTCATTATGAGATGGTCGCCAATCACGCAGTCATGCGCCACATGGGCATAAGCAAGAAAGACGTTGTGACTGCCGATTTCAGTAAAACCTCCGTCTTTGGTTCCGGAATGGATGGAGGTAAACTCGCGGAAGATGTTATTGTTTTTAACGCGAAGACCAGGTTTTCCACCGTCGAATTTCAGGTCCTGAGTTTTGGTGCCCACGCAGGCGTATGGAAAGACCTCATTCTCTTCTCCCAAAAAGGAATACCCTTCCACCGTGGCATGGTGATGGACCACAGTATTCTTGCCAACAGTGACCTCTGACCCGACAAATGCATAGGCGCCAATATCGGCACTCTCGTCAATAGCGGCACCGGGATCTACTATGGCCGTAGGATGAATACTCATCGATAGTGCGTTTTATGAATCCTCATCGTCAACCAGGGCAAACATCAACTCTGAGGAAGATACGACCACGCCATTGACTTTACAAACAGCTGAAGCGGTTCCGATCTTGTTGCCCCGAATTTTGAGAATCTTGGCTTCAATAACCAGTTGATCTCCCGGGATGACAATTTTGCGAAGCTTTACTTTGTCGGCATTGATAAAGAGCGGCACCTTGTTCTCTCCCCCACAGCGACGGAGCATAAGAATACCTGCCGTTTGGGCCATGGCTTCAATCTGCAATACGGCCGGCATGATGGGATTGCCCGGATAATGACCTGTAAAATGTGGTTCGTTGATCGTCACATTCTTCACAGCTGTCAACTCGGTATTGTCCTCCTTGATATCCAGGACACGATCCACCATCAGGAATGGATACCGATGCGGCAGGAGGTTGAGCAGTTCCTGAATATTGAGCTCGCTGGCATCGCCAACCAATTCTTGTAGAGCCGCCTTTTTGGCCGGTTTCTTTTTAAGGACCTTGGTTTCGGCCACCATCTTTTCGTGGATGGAGCGAGTGAGCCTTGCGTTGAGCGCGTGGCCGGGAATAAGAGCCACGATATGAGCCTTGATCGGTTTCCCCAGTAGATAAATATCACCAATGATATCGAGAATCTTGTGGCGGACCATTTCATCCCGAAAACGGAGAGGCTCCTTCGACAAGATCTTGTCGCCCTTGATTACCACTGCGCAATCGAGGCTACCTCCTTTGATCTTCCCCATTTTTAGAAGCGGTTCAATCTCCTCATAAATGGTAAAAGTCCGGGCAGAAGCAATCTGCGTGGCATACACATCGGGATCGATATCGACCGATAGGTGTTGAGTGTGCACCGCTTTCAGATCGGTGGATGTGCAGGTAATCTTAAATCCATCGTGCGGCAGAGCCACCAGGGAGCGATTCCCATTGGTCACCGAGACGGGTTCTTTCAAAACGTAATACTCGCGCTCCTTATCTTGTTCGACTGGCTCGGCCTCCAGAATCATATTCAGGTAGGGTTTGGCGGAGCCATCAAATACGGGCAATTCGTTGCCATCTACATCGACCAGCACATTGTCCACGCCCATACCGTTGAGCACACTCAAAAGGTGCTCGGTCATTCCCACTTTGGTATAACCGTCGGAAATGGTAGTGCTTCGGACGACCTCCGAAACGTTTTCAATGGACGCTTTAATTTCTGGTTTGCCGTAGAGGTCGACCCGCCGAATGACCACGCCGTGATCTACTGGAGCAGGCTTGATAGTCAGGGTCACCTCTTCGCCGGTGTGAACGGCTTTTCCTTTGGCGGTCACTTCTCGCAGAATAGACCTTTGCTTCATGTGGGGGTATCCTTATAATTAAACCAAAAAAGGGAAGCACCAATTTTGATGTGGCTGGGCGGTTGACAACCGGTCCATCCGAATTTACGAAACCGGCTTTAATTCAATAACCTATGGCATCACCAACGGATATTCGCAAGGGGCGCGTCATGGACTACCAGGGCAGCCCACACCTCGTTCTCGACATGATTCACCGCACCCAGGGCCGTGGCTCGGGATGGGTGCAGGCTAGCCTGAGAAACCTGAAAACAGGGAGTAGCACCACAGTTAAATTCCGTTCCAGTGAGAAGGTGGAATTCCTGCATACCGAGGTGAACAAGCTCGAATTCAGTTACGACGATCCTACCGGTTACTACTTCATGGACCTGGAGACCTATGACACCATCGAGATCCCAGTGGAAATGGCGGAACCGATTAAGGAATTTCTGGTTGCGGGAAATATGTATGATCTGCTCTACGTGGATGGGAAGCCGATCGACGTGAATCTGCCCAGTTCCGTAGAGATGGAAATCACCGAAGCCCCGGAAGGTCTGCGTGGTGACACCGCCAGCGCAGCCACCAAAGCCGCTACAACCGAATCCGGTCTGGTCATTCAGGTTCCCCTTTTCGTAAAGCTGGGAGACCGGGTAAAAATCAACACCGCCGATAAGTCCTACGCAGGGCGCGTGTAGGTTCATCCAGATATTGGATACGGGTTTTATAAAACAAGAATCCGGGACCTGAGGCGAGAAACATTCGTTTCCTTACGCAGTCTGATGCGATAAGACTGCATTTCCTTTCGCCTATTCTAAATCAGAACAACCAGGGTCGCGCTTGTTTGATCGCAAGATCTCCATCGACGGTGATCTTATACTCAATTTCCATAGCAAACCGCTCTTCCGGATCGGGATTGTAGAGAATTTTGAACTCATCGTGGATCGTTTTAAGCATCGGCCTTATTTGCGTCAGATATTGCTGTGTCATTAGTAATTGACCAGCTTCTACCTGATTTGAAAAGCGGACCACCGTAAAGATATTGGAGTTATTTGCATCGAGCAGTATCTCCTCGGGAATCGATTGGGCATCGGGATTGGTAACAAGGTCCTCTCCGATCTGTGTATTGAAATAGTAATTACCCTCAGTCTGGTAAATCGGATCGTCGCTGACCGCTACACCGTTGGCTTGTTCGTCACTGAAATTCGGATGCAACAGCACACCCATGGCTGCGGCAAACTGGTCGATGCGGTAAAAGTCCCGCTCTTCATAAGCGCGAAAGTTCCAGAGACTGGCGAATACCTGCTTGATGGACTTCGAGAGATGGCCCTCGTAGGGATGATGAGTAAAGGAATCGTAGAGCCCCGCCCCACTGAATCCGGGAAGGTCTTCATTGTTGGTACTGGAACGGCACCGGATGGATGTGCCCTCAGGAAATGATAGTTGCAGCGCCGACAGTGCATCAATCATCCAATCTGGCATCGCGCCGTCTTCAACCACCTCCCGGAAATCATCCAGCATCGCAATCCGGGTATCTACATCAGCCACAAAATCCGGATTTACCAACATATCGGCCACCACCGTATAGAAGTCGTTAAACTTCATAAACTCGTCGTAGAAATAGAAGGGTAGGCCAAAACCGTCTGGGATAACTCCCTCAGCGAAACCGAAGGTTCTAAGGGTGGCCAAGTTGGCCGCTTTCACCCCGAACGCGTCCGAATCATTGAATCCAATTCCTGAAAGCGGCCGAAACTCAGTTATCGACAGGTTCCGATCCGGAATCTGGGGTTCCGTTGGTCGAAGGTCCGCAAAATGCTCCTCTACTTCCGCCAAGGTGGCCTCTCGGATGTCATACCCATCTACCCGGACATTAAAATAAACATAATTTCCTATGAGATCGGCGATAACTTCATCTTCCAAAGCAGCTGGGATGTAGGCATTGGGAACACCGTCCTGAATTGCCCTGAGGTTCACATGGGAAAGTGGAGTCTGCGCAACCGTGGTAATCACCCCCGCGACGCGCGGCAATTCATTAGGCAGCGAGTCATAGATAACAATATCCCTCGTGGTCGGACGGTCATTCAAATTCATGTGCCGTAACAAACCGAATCCTTCCGCGATATTGAGTGGGAGGTAATTGACGCCAGCGAACAGATCCCCTTCCAACAAGATTGGAATTCGTGACGCATCATAGAGTTCCTTTTCTTGCCAGTATAATGGAAGAGCCGCGTTGGGCATTGGGTAGTAGGCAAAATTATTCTC
>JAPUIL010000531.1 GCA_027297085.1 Verrucomicrobiota bacterium
TTGGGGACTTTCATGCAATTCCTTAACGGGGCCTAGCCTGATTGAAACGACCCTAGTGTTTCAATTACAATACCCAAGGAGTTGAAGTATATCCGATGCTCTGAACTGAATCCGTTTTAAATTTCCGAGAGAGCAAAAACATTCACGTTTTTGCTAACCGCATGTGTGTGAAGTGAACATAAAAGATCCAAAGAAAATTTTAATCGTAGAGGATCACCCCATACTGGTGTACGGGCTGCAATTATTGATTCAAAAGGAAGAAGGATTCGAGGTTAGCGCTGTGGTAAATAGCAAAGACCAAGCTTTGGATCTTCTAGGAACTCTAAATCCCGATTTGGTTGTTATCGACATCTCCCTGCAATATCAGGACGGGATCTCTCTTATAAAACTGATCAAAAGTTCAGAACACCAGGTCCCAATTCTGTGCCTTTCCATGCACGAGGAACTCTATTATGCTGAACAATGCTTAAGAGCTGGCTCCAGCGGATTCATTACGAAGTCAGAGCCATGCGAGGTTATAATAAGCGGGATTCGAAAAATCTTGGATGGGGAGATTTACCTGAGCGAATCCATTAGGAGGCAAATGTTGAAGCAGATGGGACACGGCCCATCCCCTTGGCTAAATGCTGCAGAAAGTATTCTCAGTAATAAAGAAATCCTGGTATTCAAATGTATTGGACAAGGCTTGAATAACCGGGAAATCGCAAAAAAGCTCACACTTAGTATCAAAACGGTGGAAGCTCACAGATATCGGATCAAAAAGAAACTCAATCTTAAGAATTCTATCGAACTCATCAGATTCGCTATCCGTACTACAAGCGGCGAGGCTGCGATTCTTTAGCACACTCAGGACACTTTCCAGGGAAAGAAAGTCGCATAAAAAGTTTCCTCCAGAGCTCCAAGATTCTGAAGGGTATCTTGATATTTCTGTAAATATAGACCATTTAGGTATTTACACCTGATTCCATGCCTAGTCACTATTGGGTCTCCTTTAGAATTAAGTTATCATTCTTGTGTAGAAACCGCTATGGCCAAGATACTTTTAGTCGAAGACCTTTCCGCAAGCAGGGAGTTATACTCTACAATGCTGAAAAACCTCAAATACGAGGTCGTAGAAGCGGCAAGTGGTGAGGAAGGCTTGGAATTTGCCAAGGCGGAAGGCCAATCATTTGATGTATTGGTCACCGACTTGGTGCTCCCTGGTATTGGTGGGCTAGAACTCGCATCTGAAGTCTTCAACCTATGTCCGGACATTAAGATACTTATTATCTCTGGATACACCGAAGATATGGTCATTTTGGAAGACCATCTCAAAGCGAACACCATCTTTCTTGCTAAACCTTTTGAGGTAGAATCTCTGAATTCAAAAATTCAAGAGCTGGTTGGGTAAAGATCGGACGTCCCGATCAAAGCGATTGAAGGACCAATATTTCTAGAAGCTGGAGATATCTGGAAATAAATTTTTGACCCCTTTGGCGGCTATGTCAGCTTCGAGATAAATGTCCAAGAACACCGCCTATGTCATTTACGGTCTTACCCTGATTTTCTTCTGCTGTTTTTTTCTTTGGCCGATTGCTCAAATCTTAAAAGGGGGCTTTGTAAATGCCGACGGCGTATTCACGCTCGTCTACTTTTTCGAAGTCTTTGCCAATCCCATCTATCTTGAAGGATTGAGAAACGCATTCATCATTGCATTTCTCACCACGTGTTTTTCATTTCTGATTTCCGTGCCACTGGCATTTGCTTCCGATCGATATGAATTTAGCGGAAAATCTGTTCTACAGAGTCTTCTCTTGGTACCCATCATCCTTCCTCCATTTGTAGGGGCCATTGGGGTAAAGCAAATATTTGGACAATACGGGGCCGTAAACGCACTCCTACAATCAATTGGGTTACTCTCTCCGGAAAATACGATCGATTGGATAGGCGCCAACCCGTTTTGGGGCATAGTATTTCTTAATACCCTTCATCTATACCCGATCATATACCTAAACGCAGTAGCCGCACTGGCCAATATCGATCCCAACATGGAAGAAGCGGCTGAAAACTTGGGATGCACGGGACTGAATAAATTTCGCAAGATCACTCTCCCTCTTATCAGACCGGGGCTTTTTGCAGGAGGAACAATCGTTTTCATCTGGGCTTTTACAGAACTCGGGGTCCCATTAATATTTGATTACTCCAGAGTGACTTCTGTTCAGATCTATTATGGGATCAAAGACATAGGGGGAAGTCCGTTTCCTTATGCGCTGGTGGCAGCGATGTTGATGGGTTCCATTCTGATATACGCGTTGGGGAAGGGTATTTTTGGTCGAACCAGTTACGCCATGATGGCCAAAGCAACCCACTCGTCGGGACTTCGCAAACTGAGTAAACCGGGCACGCTGCTTTGTTGCCTCGGCTTTTTAAGCGTCATTGGATTTGCAACCCTACCCCACTTGGGCGTAGTGATCCTGTCCTTCGCACCCGATTGGTATGCATCCATCCTTCCATCAGAATGGACATTGGCTAATTATGAGCTGGCATTGGGGCACACACTCACCGTCTCTTCCATAGCCAACAGCCTAAAGTATGCATCCATTGCTACATTATTCGATTTGTTCCTGGGAATTTGTATTGCCTACGTTCTGGTAAGAAGCAAAGTGCCCGGCAAAGCTTTCCTGGACGCCTTGGCGATGCTACCTCTGGCAGTTCCAGGTCTAGTCTTGGCATTCGGATATCTGGCCATGAGCCAGGAAGGTAAATTCTTCGCATTTTTGAATCCAATCGAAAATCCAACCTTCCTCCTGATCATAGCGTATGCAATCCGGAGACTTCCCTACATTGTCCGGAGTGCGGTTGCGGGATTTGAGCAATCCAGCGAAACTTACGAAGAAGCCGCTCAGAATCTTGGCTGTAGCCCATTCAAGACAGTTCTTAAGATCACGCTTCCACTTATCATGGCGAACCTGCTCGCTGGAGCGCTTTTGAGTTTTTCATTTGCCATGCTTGAGGTGTCGGACTCGTTGATTCTTGCCCAGAAACAGGCTTTCTACCCCATTACAAAAGCAATATACGAACTCTTTCAACTCCTGGGGGATGGTCGTTTTGTCGCATCTGCCTTAGGGGTTTGGGCCATGGTCTTCCTGGCGGTTTGCATAATGGGTGCAAGTTTGATCCTGGGCAAAAAACTCGGTGCCATATTCAGGGTCTAATCATTAATTCCCATAACATAAATCACCCCTTCACATAATCAAAAGATAACTCTAGCAATTCAGATGTCTGCATTGTAGAGAGTATCATATACTATCTCAAAATATGCATGCCGAACTGGAAAATTTATTAAGCCGATACCCTGTGCTTACGAATCTAAACCAAGAAATCAGCTCTTCCTTTGATTTGTTATACACCTGTTTCAAAAATCAAAAAAAACTCCTTCTCTGCGGCAATGGAGGGAGCGCTTCTGATTCCGACCATATTGCAGGAGAGCTTTTAAAAGGATTTAAGAGTCTGCGGAGATTGCAACCAGATGAGCATATATTATTTGGAGATACTATGGTCGATAATTTGCAAGGGTCACTGCCGGCGATATCCCTACCCTCCCTGACTGCAGCCAATACGGCATTTGCCAACGACTGCAACCCAGACTACATCTATGCACAACTCACATACGGGTTAGGAAATGAAGGAGACGTCCTTTGGGCTATAAGCACCTCGGGCAACTCAGCCAATGTGGTTCTTGCAGCCCAAGTAGCCAAATCTAAAAAGATGGCCGTGATAAGCCTTACCGGGCGAGGCGGAGGACAACTTAAATCATTATCAGATGTATGCATCAACGTTCCAGAGGATGAAACCTATAAAATTCAGGAACTACATTTACCGGTCTACCATTGTCTTTGCTTGATGCTCGAATCCGATTTTTTCGAATAGGACCTATCCTAAATCAATCCAGACCCCTTACAAAAGGAGTAAAGGTTTTCTTCTTCGAACAGGTATCCTTTTATCCCGGCTTTTTCCGCAGCCAACACGTCGGATTCTTTATCTCCGATGAGAAACGACTCTTCCTTAAATGTTGGCCACTCGCTCAAGCCTCTCAAAAGCATACCGGGGTTCGGTTTTCGAAAAAAACAACTTTTACTATACCGATCTATCGTTCCCTCAGGATGATTGGGACTAAAGTAGTACCCATCGAAATGCGCTCCATGCTTTCTCAGTTCTAATTGAACCCAGTTCATGAAATCATGAAATTGAAGCTCAGAGTAATAACCACGCGCGATTCCGGCTTGATTGGTAACAACTAGCACATAATAGCCGTTTTCGTTAAAATGCCTTATTGCCTCCAACGCACCTGGAATCAAATCGAATCGGTCAGGACTGACGACGTATCCATGGTTTACATTTATGACGCCATCTCTGTCGAGAAAGGCGATGGGCCTCTTGCATCTTTCGGGTATTAATAATTGAGCACTTTCGTAGGTTTCGGGTATCCCTATATCGATAAAAAATCCATCGTATTTTGCACCGTATAGCTTCCCATGGGTTGCCAGACTGGGAAAGTAATCATTCTCAATTGAGAAATTGCCATATGGAAATCCCTCAATTGTCGCTCTTTTCATTACATATACTCCACCATTGATCCACCCGGGTCCTTCCAGAGCTTTGTCTTGAAAAGAAACTATGCGATAGTCTTCGAGTTTAATCGCCCCATACCTCGAAACATTTTCAACCCTCCTCAAAGCCATCAAGATGCCATCAGAAAACTTTTCCGAGTACTTGCTTAAGAGGTCACTATAATTGAAATCAAAGAGCGTATCACCGTTAAGCATCAGGAATTGATTATCAAGGAGCTCACCGGCATTTTTCACGCAACCTCCGGTTCCCAAGGGAACATTTTCAATACTGTAGGAAATTCTAACACCCAGGGCAGAGCCATCTCCTAGTGTATCTATAACTTTCTCTCCGAGGTGGCCGACACAAACAACAAAGTCACGTATTCCATATCTTCTAAGATTCTCTATCAGATAAGAAAGAAAGGGTTTCCCTGCCACCGGCAATATTGGCTTTGGGCAGTCACGCGAAATTCCGCCAAGCCGAGTCCCCATGCCGCCAGCCAGAATAACAGCTTGCTTAAGTTCAGCTCTCACGTCCCCAAGGAGGTTCCGGTCCAGGAATAAGCTCCTTCTTTAGTAAAATGAAAGGGCATTACGCCTCCTTCAAGTCCATTCAACGCTTTGGTAACATTCACTTTTTTAAGCGGATCCACAATGAACATTATAAATCCACCGCCCCCGGCACCCGATACTTTTCCACTGGTAACACCAGCAGCTAGTGCGACTTCAAAGGCATTTTCTAAAGAGTCGTTGGTTATGGAATTGGCGATCTTCTTTTTGGATTCCCACCCACGTCGTAAATCGTCAGCTATGCCTTTTAGGTTCCCCTTAAGCAAATGTTCCTTAATCTGCACAGCTCCTTCCTTGAGCTTATGAGTTGCGTCCAACGCGGCCGTCTCTTGTTTTTTTATGTGGTCAATTTGTTCCTCAATAATCTTTGAGGACAACCTCGATACTGAGGAGTAGAAAAGCAAAAGAGACGCTTCAAATTCTCTGAGAAACCTGTTCTTTATCCGTAGTGGATTTACAATTACGCGTTCGTCCTCGTAGAATTCCATGAAGTTAAATCCTCCAAAAGCAGCTGCGTACTGATCCTGTCTTCCTCCATGTTGACCCAGTTCAACACGTTCAATAACATAGGCAGTAGTTGCTATGTCGTACTCACCCAGTGGTAGGTTAAGCCATTCGCAGTAGGCTTTAACCATCGATACAACCACCGCAGACGAAGAGCCAAGACCAGATCCTGGAGGAGCATCACAAAATGTTATCAGTTTGTGAGACAAGGGTATCCCGCCATTGAAGTTCTTGATAATGTGCAAGTAGACAGCCTTGTGAAGCTCTAGGCCGGAATGAATGTCAATTTCGTCATCTACAAAGTAATTTTCAACTTCCTCTTTATCCTTTGCCTCAAACGATACCACACCATCCTTAGTAGGAATAATGCTACAATGGGCATACATGTCTATGGTCGCATTCAGGACATAACCCCCATAGTCATCACAATAGGGTGAAACGTCAGTTCCACCACCCGCAAGCCCCAACCTGAGTGGTGCACATGATCTAAATACTTTCATCACTTTAAAGCGTTTAAGAGAATTTCAATATTTGTATGCCAGGAGGCGTAATTGGTGTATCCTTCCCAATCTGGAGTTACTCTTCCACTAGTTGATAGCATCTTGCTTAGTCCGGTCGATAGGCCGTTTAATGAGTCTGGCTCACAGAAAACGCCCAAAGAATAATCTTCAACACATTTCTTGAGCGGGCTGTTCCCAGCAGACGCAATTACAGGTTTATTATAATTTGCAGCGATGTTCAATACCCCGCTTTGTGACCGAAAGGTTTCATCATAAGTTAATACGATGAAGTCGCATAGACTGAAATAATAGTCCGTCTTTGGTTCCGAAATAAACCCTTCGTCGAAGGCCACTCGGTTACTAACTTTTAGCTCATTTGCGAGGTTCTGGTAATAGGCTATATCTTTGTCTTTTTTGCTCTGATTTCGACCAGCTACCAACAAATACACATCTTCATGTGCTGTCATCGCCTCAATAAATATATCCAAATTTTTATTATCCCGTATGAACCCGTAGGAGAGAAATAACTTTGCACCCTCCGGCACCGAGATTGGCGGACTGAAGTTTTCTTTCTCCGCTGCTGGGGGACTTTTTTCGTAGACGCCTACTGGCACTTCAAGAACCTCAATCCGATTCGGAAGTTTACATTCAGCGGGTAGCTTTTCGTGAATGAGCAAAACCGAAAATATTGAGAAAGCCAAATGGTTCGAAATATTATGAAACCATACCGGTCCCAACCGGTAGTCCCTGACTGGATCATGTAAGTTTGTAATATAGGTGATCCCCAGTAATCGGGAAAAAATTAAGTGAGGCCATATCCAGAAAGGAGAGAAGTACTCCGAGTAACTATCCAAAAATACGACAGATGGCCTTTTTGTGATAACAGATAGCGCGAGAATATAAAAATTTAGGATATCAATAACTATGTTTGCCAGCCCTTTAAGTATTCGGTTTCCGGAACCAATATGTCCAAGCAGTAATCTCTTCACAGTGTAATCGAGTTTCTTATGGCTCAAAAACTTTTTTGACGCCAAGACAACCACATCAATATCACGCTCAATAAGCTCTCTAACCTGATAGTTGATGTGCTCTGCCAAACCACCCACGTCCGATGGTGTATAAACTAGAAACTTTGGCTGTGTCTTACCTGACATGCAATATGCTCGATTTCCTGTGATGGAGAACTGTCGATCCTTTCAATAGTGATAGCTCTAACAATTGAAACAAAACACACTCAATAGTCCAAACAACAGCATCATCAACACCAAAGAAGGAGCGATAGCTCTTTTCACAACCTAGTTAAGCCCATTTCGGCATACCCTCGAAGCGAATACCAAATGGCAATCTTCAATATCACCGTAACAACCTAGACTAAGCCGCCTGAGAATGCGCATGGACCACTAGTCCAGATTCCCCCAGCCCCACTTCGATGACGCTGCCCTCAGCTATTTGCCCCTCAATGAGCTGCCGGGCAATCGCCGTTTCCAAGTGCTTCTGTATAAACCGCTTCAGTGGTCGGGCTCCGTACACCGGGTCAAACCCTTTCTCCGCAATCCATTCAACCACGGTTTCTGGAACCTGCATATCTATACCGCGCATCTTTAGCCGCAACCGCAGTTCATTCAGAAGTAAATCAACGATTTTTTCGATCTCCTCCAGCTCGAGCGTTTTGAAAATCAGAGAATCGTCAATGCGGTTCAGAAACTCAGGCCTGAACATTCTGCGAAGGTCAGCAAAAATCGACTCCCTGACGGACTCCGATACAGGTCCTTGTTCTACTGCCTCCATAAGGCGATGACTTCCCAGATTGGAGGTCATAATAATGACTGTATTCTTAAAGTCCACCGTACGTCCGTGCGAATCAGTTATCCGTCCATCATCAAGTATCTGTAATAACACATTGAATACGTCCGGATGCGCTTTCTCAATTTCATCGAATAACACAACTGAATACGGTTTGCGTCGCACCGCTTCCGTTAATTGACCGCCGTCATCGAAACCTACATATCCTGGAGGAGCTCCAATCATTCTGGATACTGCATGTTTCTCCATGTACTCCGACATATCCAGGCGGATAATATTGTCCTCACTATCAAACAAAGCCTGGGCAAGGGTCTTGGCCAACTCCGTTTTTCCAACCCCGGTCGGACCCAGGAACAAAAACGAACCTATGGGCCGTCGTGGATCCTTGATACCAGCGCGTGCACGCAGGATCGATTCTGCAACAGCCGTCACTGCTTCATCCTGGCCGATCACGCGCTCGTGGAGCACATGATCCAATTGTAGAAGCTTTTCTTTCTCTCCTTCCAAGAGTCGTGTAACCGGAACCCCTGTCCAACGGGATACGATTTCGGCGATCTCTTCTGAAGAAACCTCCTCCTTTAATAACTTTGTTTTTTCGGAGGTCGATTGTTCAAGTTCAGCTAATTTCTCTTCCATCTGCGGGATTTTACCGTGTTTAAGCACCGCAACTTCGTTCAAATCGTATGAGCGCTCTGCTCTCTCCATCGCCTGCTTGGCGGCTTCGAGTTCTTCACGTAGCTTTTGCACATGGCCCAATTCATCTTTTTCCTTCTGCCACTGACGACGAAGGGTACCGGCAGTTTCCTTCAAATCTACTAGTTCCTTCTTTAAATCAGTTAGTCTCCGCTTACTGGCCTCATCCGTCTCCTGTCTTAAAGCGGCATCCTCGATCTCCAACTGCATAACTTTACGCTGTAACGAATCCAGCTCTGCAGGCAGACTGTCCATCTCGGTACGAATCGTAGCACAAGCTTCATCAATTAGATCGATAGCCTTATCGGGCAGGAAACGGTCAGAAATATAGCGATTTGAAAGAACGGCTGCGTTCACGAGCGCATTGTCCTGGATACGGACCCCATGGTACACTTCGAACCGTTCCTTCAATCCGCGCAGGATGGAAATCGACTCTTCTACGGTTGGCTGGTCAACCAGGACGGTTTGGAAACGACGTTCAAAAGCGGCATCTTTTTCCACATGCTTCCGATATTCATCCAAGGTCGTTGCACCAATACAATGTAACTCACCCCTGGCCAGCATCGGCTTCAGAAGATTACCCGCGTCCATAGCTCCATCCACTCTGCCAGCTCCCACTACCGTATGAAGCTCATCGATAAAGAGTATGATTCTGCCCTCACTGGTTTTGATCTCTTTAAGGACAGCTTTAAGTCGTTCCTCAAATTCTCCACGATACTTGGCCCCGGCAATCAAAGAGCCCATATCCAACGAAAAAACGATACGGTCCCTCAGCCCCTCGGGCACGTCGCCGCGGACAATCCGTTGAGCAAGCCCTTCAACGATCGCGGTTTTACCAACTCCTGGCTCTCCAATCAAAACAGGATTATTTTTTGTCTTCCGTGATAAAATCCGTATCACACGACGAATCTCCTCATCCCGTCCTATCACCGGATCAATTTTGTTGGCACGTGCAAGCTCTACCAAATCGACACCATATTTCTCCAATACATTGTAAGTGTTTTCCGGGTTGGGAGTCGTCACCCGCTGACTCCCACGCAATTCTTGCAGCGCTTTGAGCACACTTTTCTTATCAAGATTAAAGCTCTCAAACAAGGAGCTGATCGCAGCTGGCTTATTGATTTCGAGCAATCCAACAAACAAGTGCTCTACACTTATAAACTCATCGTGAAGGCGTTTAGACTCCTTCTCAGCCTCGGCAAACACTTGGTTTAGCGCCTGGGTCACATACACTTTAGATGTATCTATGCTGCCTGAGGCCTTGGGCAATTTTTCTAATTCACGGTCCAGAGCAAGAGAAAGCGCATTTGCGGTTAATGACAATTGGGATAGCAACTCGGGTACAATGCCATGCTCCTGCTCAACCAAGGCTTTAAGCAGATGCAATGTGTCCACTTCAGGATTCCCGGCGGTCTGAGCATATTGCTGGGCATCTTGAACGGCTTGTACAGACATTTCGGTAAATTTTTGAGTATTCATGCATTCACAAATTGCATGAACCATACCGAAAAAAGCGCCGGAATTTTCCAAGCAACATAGGACCACTAATCACTCTAAAACAACGACTTACAGAATAAATATTTGGGGGGTAAATTTGCTGTGATTGCGACACAAAGGGAAATAATCGTCAAGATAGCGACACTACGTCTCAGAAAATCAAGGTCGGCTTTCTGAGTGAATCTCTGCGCCTTTATGGCCCAGATGTTAATTCGCCTCGATCTTGAGGATCTCAATCGGAGTCCCCCACATTTGAATACCAAGGATTTGTTCCTGGGGCTTCGCAACCACCCGGACGTTTAACCCATCTACCTTAAAATCCTGTTCCAGGTACTCGGGGAAATATTTGTTACCATCTTCGGTCATGATTCCAAAGAAGCCGCCCTCGAGTTCCACATACTTGATAAAGCCCAATATCGTCAGGTTGTCGGGTTCCACTACTTCTGGCTCTGGCTGGATTTCAATTACCTCTTCGACAAGCTCTTCGCCTGTTGGTGCATCGGGTTCTTCTACAACAACCACCTCAACTACAGGCTCTTCCACAACTTGGGGCTTCGGCTCTTGTGTGACCATCGGCGTAGGATGAAGCTCTTGGGTATTGACCTCATTTTCCGTTTCTACGGTAGAGCAGCCAGCAAGGAACAGTCCAATGGCTAGCCATAAGATGCAGGTTGGTTTCGTTTGAGTCATGGAGATTGTTAAGGAGCGATTTGGGTTTCGACGGTCAATTTACCTTCATAAACCCAATGATAGCAAAGTTCTTCCTTAGTATTCTTGAACGCCATCTTCTTAAATTTCAAGTCCTGTGTCACATGACTATTCGCGATCGGAATCACGTAACTGTCTTCAGGCCACAAATCAGGAATCGGCAACTTATTTGAAGCTTCCGAGACTTGCTTTAGCGAAGGAATAAATGGAGTGCCCATGCTTTGTTGGAGAACTAACTCATTAAAAAAGTTCCTTTACCGAAAACTCAACACCTGAAATGAATTTATCGCTCTGAAATTTGGCTCACTGTTATGAAAGAACGACTCATGGTATTTGGAATAGCTTTTATGTTTAGCTGCCTGGCTATTATGTTCTTTCTGCACTTCCGCAAAGTTCGCTCCGGAGAAGCAAGTCTCGTCAGGCGCTGGGTAAATGCGGCTGGAGAGGTAGGACCGGTCATCGAGT
>JAPUIL010000532.1 GCA_027297085.1 Verrucomicrobiota bacterium
AGGATTCGGTCGCCCAGATGCACTTCTTTAAAATAGCGAATGTGAGACTCCAAAGCAAAGCCGCCAATTGCTCTTTCTTTTACGATGGATACTCCGGCACCCATTTTACCGAACAACCCCTTTATTCCCTCACTAAACAAATGGGAATACCAGGCCACATTCACATGGCCCATTTCATCCAGGTAACTTTCAGGAATTATCTGTTCGTAAGTTTGCGGTAGAACGGTCAGATCAACTTCAGGGAATTCCGACATGAGAGCAGGAAACAAAGGTTAGGAAATTCGGACCAGTTGTTTTCCGGTGTTCTCGCCTTTGAACAATCCGATGAATGCCCGGGGAGCATTTTCCAGTCCGTCGATTACGTTTTCGCGGTATTTGATTTTTCCCGACGCCACCCATTCGGTCAGCTCTGGCATGGCCTCAGAAAAACGATCGAAATAATCAAATACCAGGAAACCCTGAATAGTCGCACGTTTGACAATCAGGTTCCACAGCAGCCTCGGGCCTTTCTCACCCTTTTCGGAATTGTACATCGATATCTGGCCGCAGATCGCGATATGAGAGTTGAGCGCCAGTAAAGGAAACACAGCATCGGTGATAGGACCACCGACATTATCGAAGTAACAATTTACACCTTGGGGGCAATGGTTCTTCAATTCCTCGGTGATATTTTCCGATGTTTTATAGTTAATACCTGCATCAAATCCCAGCTCTTCAGTAATCCAGTTTAGTTTATCATCGCTGCCGGCGATACCAACCACACGACAGCCCTTGATCTTAGCAATCTGCCCAACCACCGAACCCACCGCTCCTGCCGCTCCGGAAACCACCACGGTATCTCCTTCTTTGGCCTGACACACATCCAGGAGCCCGAAGTAGGCAGTAAGCCCAGGCATCCCCAAAACGCCTAATGAAGTAGAGATAGGCACGGACGACGGTTTAATCTTTCGCAAACCCTTTCCATCAGAAATCGCATACTTCTGCCACCCTACTCTACCGGCAACAATGTCACCTTCCTTATACCGGGGATTTTTTGATGACTCGACCGGACCGATAATTTCTCCGGTCATGACCTCCCCAATGCCAACAGGATCTGCGTAGGATTTTGTGTCATTCATGCGGCCCCGCATATAAGGATCGACTGACAAATATTGGGCGCGAAACAGAACTTCACCCTCATTGAGTTCTCGAACCTCCTCCTCTACCAAACGGAAATTGGATTCTGAGACCATGCCAACCGGACGAGACGCCAGGACTATTTTTTGGTTAATCGTCGCCATGATTTAACTCGGGCTCAACGGCACAATTCAAACAGGCCGGCAGCGCCCTGCCCTCCCCCAATGCACATAGTCACGACGCCGTAGCGGACATCACGTCGTTGCATTTCATTGGCGATCGTTCCAACCAGACGTGAACCCGTCATACCAAAGGGATGACCTATCGAGATAGAACCTCCATTGACATTAAGTTTGTCCATCGGAATACCCAGTTTGTCGCGGCAGTAAACCACCTGAACGGCAAAGGCTTCGTTAAGCTCCCACAAATCGATGTCTTCGACGGATAGTCCCTGGCGCTTCAACAATTTCGGCACTGCAAATACCGGGCCGATTCCCATTTCGTCAGGCTCACAACCGGCGACGGCAAATCCACGAAATGCTATCTTCGGTTTAAGGCCTAAGGATTCGGCTTTTTCCCTGGACATCAGTAAATTAACTGAGGCGCCGTCGGACATTTGGGAAGCATTACCGGGAGTGATACTTCCTTCTCCACTTTCCCTGTCAAAATATGGATTGAGAGCACTGAGCCCTTCAATAGTGGTATTCGGTCGATTGCACTCATCGCGTACCAGATCATGTTTTTCGGTGCTGGCAACTTCGCCGGTTTTTTTATCGAGTATGGCTCGAGTGACATGCATGGGAGTCAGCTCCTCGTCCAGGTAACCTTCGGCCTGTGCCTGAGCCGTTCGTTGTTGACTGGTTAGGGAGTATTCATCCTGTGCCTCGCGCGAAATCTTGTACCGCTTGGCCACCACTTCCGCAGTATCGCCCATAACCATGTAGGTGCCCGGAAAATTTTCCTTGACCCATGGGTTGGGGCTAGACTTGGACTTGGCTATTGAGGTGATACTTTCCACCCCGCCGCCAATTGCGACATCTGCCCCCTCCGAAATAATATGGTGAGCAGCCATGGCTACCGATTGCAAACCAGAGGAACAAAACCGGTTGACCGTAGTGGCCGCAATTGACCGCGGAAGACCGGCGCGAATGGTTGAGATTCG
The DNA here is from genome assembly GCA_027297085.1 of Verrucomicrobiota bacterium. Taxonomy (GTDB): domain Bacteria; phylum Verrucomicrobiota; class Verrucomicrobiia; order Opitutales; family UBA2995; genus UBA2995. The sequence goes on from JAPUIL010000532.1 coordinate 2,279, forward strand.
GGCAACGTTCGAACCCTGAGTTCCTTCAGGGTTAGCGCACCCGATGATCACATCCTCAATGTCTGCAGGATCAAGGTCCGGTGCTTTTTCCAGGCAGCTCGTAAGGCAGTGAGCTACCATGTCGTCCGGACGGGTCATGTTTAAGGAACCGCGAAACGATTTGGCTAATGGAGTTCGGGCAGTGGCGACAATTACAGCTTCTCTCATATTCGCCCTTGATTTTTACCGAACGGTCGGTAGAATTCAAGCTTGAATATTGAAAAAGAAGAATATGCATTGACGATATAAAATTCGGAGAAAGTTCGTCGAAAAATTATTTGGAAATCCACTAACATCCCAGTTCAGCTAATACATGGCTAAGTCCTTTATCGAATCATCCGGCGGAAAGACCAGTAGTCCATCGGCTTCCGAAATACGTGCCGCAGAAATTTACCGGGTCGCGGCAGAAATCATACAGGAAAAAGGTTACGATGCGACCTCCATGAACGACATCGCCAAAAAATTAAAGCTCACAAAAGCGGGGTTGTATTATTACATCAACGGCAAGAAAGAATTACTATTCTCTATTATATCCTTCGGTATGGACAATCTTGAAGAACAGGTAATTGTGCCTTGCCGGGAAATCTCGGATCCGGAAGAGCGACTGAAACAAATCATAGAAAAACATACCAAGTTAATGATGGATCTGGGTGGAGCCATAACCATTCTGACCGACGAAGTACAGAGCCTCACTCCTGCAAATCGCCGGAAAATTATCGCACTTAAACGCGCCTACCTCGAATTCGTCCGAGAGACGCTACAGGAGTTGAAGGCCGCAAAGAAAATGCGGACATTGAACACAAATATTGCGTCGATGAACCTCTTCGCGGTTATCCTCGGCGTTGCCCGATGGTACCGCCCGAACAAAAGTTGGTCCAGCCAACGCATGTCTCGAGAAGTCTCCAAATTCGTCCTCGGTGCTCTGTTAAAGGGATAAAAAAAGATGCTTAGATTCAGAAATGCCGAGGTACCGAGTCAGACAATAACCACTTCCCACCCTTTCCATGCACAGAAAATTAACCTTCTATCTCTCAGAAACTAAGCATCTCAGAATCTCCCCAAAATGAACATCCTCGTTTGCATCAAACAGATTCTTGATCCCGAGGTACCCTCGCGTGATTTTAGAATCGACAGCGATCGTCTGCAGGCTGATCCGGCCTGTGCCAATCAGGTAACCAATATCTTTTGCGAAAATGCCTTGGAGACGGCGCTTCAACTCAAGGATTTAAACGGAGGATCGGTTACTGTTCTGTCACTGGGACCGGAATCAACGGAAGACACATTGCGAAAAGCTCTGGCCATGAAAGCAGATAATGCATATCGGGTCCTGAACGATACAAGCAGGCTACCCGACTCAGCATTGACCGCCAAAGTGCTGGCTGCGGCTATTGATAAAATGGATGCCTTTGATTTGATACTGGCCGGGCGTGAAGCAGGTGACTGGGGCGCTGGACAAACCGGTGGGTTGCTGGCGGAAGAATTGGGACTCCCTTTCGTGGCATTTGTTGATGAAATTTCCGAGGAAGAGAATGATCGGCTGTTACTGCGTCAACAAACCGATGACGGATGGCGGAAATTGTCGGCTGTCAAACCGGTAGTCGTATCGATCACCAACAGCGATCACAACCTTCCTCGTATACCGAAGACACGTGATATCATCCTGGCCAATCGAAAATCAATCACCAGCTGGACATTGGATGAGATTGGCGTTTCCGCCGATCAGTTTACTAAACAGAATATGGCATCGTGCGTAACCGAAATCTCGATACCAGAGGAGAAGTCGGATTGTGAGTTTATTGAAGGAGATAACCTCGAAGCCAAAATCGATAAATTCGCAAACCGCATCGCCGCGATTGCACGATCTGTCTGAGTAATGATGAGTGAAGAAACACCCATAGTCATTTCTGCCCTGATGGCCAAAGAATATGAAAGCTCAGAAGCGGGGTTGCTGGGCGTCGGGCGAAGATTGGCCAACGATCTGAATACCGCACATATAACAATTGCTTGTGGCACAGCCGATGGAGCACTTGCCAACAAACTGGCTGAATATTCGGAGAACGTCCGAATGGTTGATAGCGCTGATCTCTCCTCT
>JAPUIL010000533.1 GCA_027297085.1 Verrucomicrobiota bacterium
TCCTGTTGGTTGGGCCAGGTCCGGCAATACTCCCGCTGCCGTCCTGTCAGGATGGAACCCGGATAGGCATTAATAAATAACTTCGGCACCTGACTGGTCGATAACCACTCCCCGAAGCGGTTAACCATATCGATAATGTGTTGGGGTTCCCCGCCGATTGGGCAGGACCTGGCAAAATCATACGTTGGTCTGCGGGACTCGCCCGGCTCGTCATACCGTTCGCGATAAGCTGCCCATTCTACCTCCGTCAATTTGCGGATCATACGCGTTTCAATCGTATCAATAAAGAGACCATCCCGCAAGGCCATGTCCTCACCCATGGGTGATTTAAACTGCTTGAACAGGTCTCTTCGAATTTCCGGCCAGTCTTCCCATTCCAACGGTGTAACCAGCGTCTTCATATAGGTGATACTCTTTACCCGGTCCTGGTTGCGATAGGCCCAATCGAATCCGAGAGGACCGCCCCAGTCGTGGAGGACCAGGTGGATGTTATCGCCGAGATCCGTAGCCTCAAACCAGGCATCCAGGTATCGGGCCTGGTCCGGAATTAGGTACGATCCCGATGGAATGTCTCCCGATTTTCCACAGCCCATCAGATCCATTGCTAGGCAACGTCCTTGGGATTCCACGTAAGGAATAATATTGCGCCATGCGTACGAAAAGGTGCCGTTCCCGTGTATAAAAACAATAGCATCCCCTTCTCCAACATCGATGTAGGACATCGTGCTATCCAATACGGGGATAACTTTTCTATCATAGGGGTCGACTTCTGAAATCTTAGGCTTGGGCATTTTCGGTATTCCTTTTAGCTTGCCCCAAAAGGGGAGGTAAAAATCTTTGAATTCAGCTTGGTGGAGATCAGAACGATTCATGGCAGGTGCAAGGTTATGGGGCTCTACAATAGGATTTCCGTGCACCTAAAGCACTCAAAAAATACAAAAAAATACCGTTTTTCAGCGGCCAGGGGATTTTTCAGGAAACTCCAAGTTAACTTCGATTTTACCGGCAACGACGCCGCCTTGTATACAACGAAGATTCTGGGTGATCCTGATTTCGACAGCTTGGAAATTCTCGAGCTTCAAGTCTTTGAAAGTGGAGAGGTAGGAATCTCCCTGGCGACCGAGCAGGGAAAACAATACCGCGTCCAATATTCGGACGATATGTTAGTCTGGAAGGATGCGGCCTCGGTGATAACCGGTACGGGGTTTGAGGAAATTTGGACAGATAATGGTCCTCCTGAAACCGTCTCGCTATGGAGTGAAACAGGCGGGCGCTTTTATCGTGTGGTTGAATTGGATCAGTGAGGAGTTTCAAGCCGACGATTGCCTGTACTCTTCGTCAAAACGGATTCAGATTTTTTGTCCCAGAATAACAGCCACCAAAGGATTCAAAACATGGATCTTCGGGATCAAATTTGATTCAGAAAACATTTCTTCCAAATCACTTACATAAGCGGGTGAATCATTTTCCGGAACATAACCTACATAATCGAAAATGTCGGTGTGTTTCCCCGGATCGTCGTTGAACATCATGTCGCCAAGAATGAAAAGTCCACCTGGTGGGAGCAGCTTCGCCAGGCCTCGAATGGCTTCTCGTTTGTGTGTGTTTGGAAGGTGATGGATAACGTAGTTGGAGTAGATCTTGTTTACGCTGCCACATCGTACTGCCTCGGGTAGATGTTCGGCAGAGCCCTCTAAAAAGTGAAGGTTAGGGTAAGCGCTGGCTTCCGACTTAGCTCTTTCAATCATGGAGGCCGCTGGATCGACACCGAATCCCGTTCGAATGGATGGAGCTAGATCGACGAGTTGAATACCGGGACCACAACCCACGTCGAGAATCACATCTTCTGGTTGAGGGTGTAATAGCTGGAGCACTTTCTGGATACATTGACTGCGCCCGGGGAATCGATTGGTAGCATATCTATGCGCAACCTTGTTAAAGCGTTCTGCATGTTCTTCTGTATTCATGGTTTAGTTGAATCGGGAATACTGGAGAATTATACTGGCGCGCGTCAAGTTTTGTGATTTGCAAAGAACTGAAATTTGAGTGTTAGCAAGGACTCAAGCTCAACCTTGTCTTCATTGGATAATTTATCAAGACAGTGGTCGATGGCGTTTTTAAATTTATCAAAATTCTCATAGTAACGATTGGCCAGTGGTCGAGATTACGAAAACCGGGCCACTTGAAAAGTTAGTCTGGGCACCTATAAAGGACCCAGACAATGAAATCAAAACGATACACAACAGAACAGAAGATCCGCATCCTTCGGGATGCCGAACGGGCCGGTAAATCCATCGTGGATGTATGCCGGGAGAAAGGCATCAGCGAGCAAACCTTCCATCGTTGGAAGCGTCAGTTTGGAATGATGCCACTGGACCAAGCCAAACGGCTCAAGGAACTTGAAAAGGAAAACGCTAGACTGAAAAGGCTTTTAGCCGATGAGATCCTTGGTAAGGAGCTGCTGAAGGAAGCGTTGGAAAAAAAGTTGTGAGCCCCGGCCACAAGCGCCAGATCGCCGGTATCTTTGTGAACCGGGGCTTATGCAGCGAACGTGCCGCCTGTCGTCATTTTGGACTGCACCGCAGCACCTTCCAATACGAAGCGAAACAACCCAATGCATGGTTGGCTCGTTTGAAGATAGCTCTTAAACGGATGTCACGACTACATCCTGAGTTGGGCTATCCAAAGATTACGCGCTTGCTCAAAGATGAAGGCTGGCAGGTAGGCAACAGAATGGTCCAACGCCTGCGTCGGGAGTTGGGCCTAGCTATCCCAACCAAGAAGCCTCGTAAGAGGCGCCAGGGCATCTCTACTGGCCTACCGACCAAGGCTACGCACCCCAACCACGTCTGGACTTGGGACTTCGTCCACGACACCACGATGCGGGGAGGCAAGCTCCGCATGCTTACTGTTCT
>JAPUIL010000534.1 GCA_027297085.1 Verrucomicrobiota bacterium
AATTGAACAATCACACCCTATCTCTCCATTCGTTGAGAGGCGATGTAATTATTTATCGCCTATCGAATTGATTGAGCACCTTACGAGCGCGAGATTTCAAGACAGCATCCGCTGAGGTAGATTTAGAAAATGTTTTCAAAGAATCCAAAGTCCGCCGCGAAGCCGGGAGATTTAAAATATCTCCTTCCTCAAGGTAATTGGATAACCAGGTCAGCGCCGTCTTTTTCTGAGCCGACGACGAATCGTCGCTAAGCAGGTGATCAATCTGTATCTCTTCTTCTGCATTCACCCGAAAGAGCGTTGAATATCCGGCAATTTGTGTAAAGGTCTTAAGCTATGCGCGTGTTCGGCTGCCAGTATGACATTTTGTGGGAAAATCGTAGAGGAAACTTTGACAAAGTTGAACAGTTACTGAGCGAACAAAACGTCCCCAACGGATCCTTGATTGCCCTTCCAGAAATGTTCTCCAGCGGATTCAGTATGAAGGTGGATCGCATAAAAGAAGATGACCCTTCTGAAACGGAAGAATTTTTGGCGAGTTTGGCGAAAAAATATCAGAGCTGCGTTTTAGGCGGATTGGTATCCGTCCACACCTCTGGTAAAGGCAGTAATAATCTGGCTGTTTATGGGCCCGATGGAAACCTGCTGGGCGGCTACCAGAAAAACCACTGCTTCAGTTTCACCCGTGAGTCGGAATATTATGCACCTGGAGAAAACATCCTGATCTTCGACTGGCAGGGATTTACGATTTGCCCCACTATTTGTTATGACCTCCGGTTTCCGGAACTCTATCGCCGGGGCGTTCAGGCAGGTGCCAATCTCTTTCCGGTAATCGCAAGTTGGCCAGTTGATCGTATCGACCATTGGGATACCTTGCTAAAAGCACGGGCCATTGAGAACCAGGCAGTGGTCCTGGGAGTAAATCGTGTAGGCGATGACCCAAAATGGACCTACCCTGGGCACTCAACTGTTTTCGACCACCAGGGAAAAGTACTTGCCCAGGAAATTGACAATGAAACCTGCGTTACTGCCAATGTATCCCTTGAACCGTTACTGGAATGGCGAGATAAGTTTCGGGCACTTAGTGATATGAACGGAGCTGGCAAATAATCTTCCTTCAGCCTTTAGTTACTGATCTTCCACAAATGGGGGTTGGTCCGGATGTAGATGGTATTATCAACGATTGCCGGTGAGGACAAGGAAGGCTCTTCCATGTCGATCTCATTAAGGATTTCACAACCGTCCTCCTCAATTTCAATCACATAGCAAAGCCCTTCTTCACTAACGCAGTAAAAGAGATTCCCCACTTGAACAGGAGATGCTGAAAACTTGCCTTTGAGAGTTTCTATCCATCGCCGTTCGCCAGTCTTAGAATCGAGGCACTGCAGACGACCATCATCTTCAAGCGTTATGACATGTCCCATGACAAAATTCGGAGAAGGAGTTTTTGGCATGCTCTTATGGTTTTTCCATAACACATGTGTATCAGTTAAATCTCCAGTTGCTCGATCTACACGGATGGCGTAAAAACTGGGTCGGGCAAATCCGGTCCCCAAGTAGAGAACGTTGTCTACGAATATGGGTCGAGCCGCCAATGAATAACCCATTGGGTAGCGGACCAGCCATAGCTCCTTGCCATCCTCCGGACGATAGGCTCCAACCATACCACTGCCCGGACTGATGATTTCTTTGCGACCGTGATTGTTAATGACCAAGGGAGTGCCAAACGAAAAATTATTTTTCACTTTATGGCTTCGCGTCGTTCGCCAGGCAATTTTGCCAGTGTCTTTAAATAGGGCTGTTATTACAGGTGCCTCGAAACTGTCGGTGGTATAAACGAGCAAGTTATCCACAACGACCGGAGATCCACCGGCGCCATTTTTAGACGTGTAAACGATTTTCTGCTTCCACAAAGTTTCACCGGTTTGGAAATCGAGGGCTACCGTACCCATATGACCAAAATGCGCGTAGATGACACCCTCATAAATGGCAGGAGTCGGACTGGCTAAACTATTCTTCGGATTCTTGTCTTCAGCCTCCTCCGGGGTCGCATGTAACACCGTTTTTTCCCAAATGATATCCCCCGTCTCCGCATCCAGCTGCAGCACTTTCAATTCGTGCATATCATTCACCGCTTCATCCATTCCGGTTGTTAGAACGATCTTGCCATCCAAAATCAATGGAGACGACCACCCTCGACCTGGAATCTTAGTCTTCCAAACCACATTTTTCTCAGTGCTCCAGTCAACGGGTGGATTTTTTGCCTCAGAAACACCCTGCCCTGTCGGACCACGGTAGGCCGGCCAATCGACCGTTCCGCCAAATACCAACTGGCTGATAGAAACGAATAAAAGCAAACATGATATGAAGGTAGATCGAAGGAAAATTTTCATATTAGGAGAGTGAATTATCGCATACTGAGAATGAAAGTTAAGAAGATAATTAACCTGAAGCCAAAGGTAGGCAGCTACCTTGCCAGCCTTGAGCCCGTCGAAATGGGTAGCGAAAATAGAACCGAAACAGCTTGCCAAACTTTCTCCAGTTAGACGCAGGGCCAGGGAACAAGAATCAAGGTTGACGAAAGAGGCGAATTTTTAGATCAATTTTCCGGGCGCATGGCTATGAAAGCAGGTCCTCCCATCCAATTCCTTAAACGCTGATCAATGAAAACATCACCCGTCCTTCAATCCGACTTAAGTACCTCTGTTTTATCCGTGCCGCCCCTGGCTTGGCATGAAGACTTTACGCCCAATCAAAAGGCGAATACTGCCTTGATCAACCATATTGAGGCGGGCGGTGTTACTACCCTGCTCTATGGAGGGAATGCCAACATGCACAATGTGGGGCTGACCGGTTTGGCTGAGCTTCTCCAACAACTGATCGTCGCTGCGGACTTCGATACCTGGATCCTTCCCTCGGTAGGTCCTGATTACGGTGGCATGATGGATCAGGCTCCGGTGATGAAAGATCTTAATTTTCCGACTGTCATGGTGCTGCCGATACAGTTTCCTGCCACTCCGGCGGGGAATGATATCGGAATAAGACGGTTTTGCGAAGCCTTGGGCAAGCCAGTGATTATTTATATCAAAACGGACAATTATTTATCGGTCGTCCAGCTTAAGAATCTGTTTGATGACGGAGTGCTTCTCGCTATCAAGTATGCGGTCCCCAGAACGGATCCAAAAACAGACGCGTATCTTACCGAACTTTGTCAGGCAATCGGACCTAGTAACATTGTAAGTGGATTTGGGGAGCGTCCGTCCATAGATCATTTGCGAACTTTTAACCTGGCTGGATTCACTTCCGGCTCAGTTTGCATCGCGCCAAGCTTATCTATGGGATTGCTCAAGGCAATCCAGTCCGGCGATTATGTGGAAGCGGAACGGATTCACGGAATCATGATGCCAATGGAGGACCAGCGTGACCGACTAAGTCCAATACGTGTACTCCATGACGCGGTAACCCTGGCTGGCATTGCTGATATGGGTCCCATGTACCCCATGCTGAGCGGAATTGATGAGTCAGAAAAAGAATCCGTGGGCAATACAGCCATCGAACTTCTGAAATTGGAAATGGAAGCGCGTAGGACGGCTGTAGTTACATAAAAAAACTCCTGATCCTAATCCAAATCAATCTATTCGACCTCGAATCAGTTGGGTTATGATTCAGACAAAAATACTTCTTCGCGCCTTAGCGTGATCAATTCTTTTTTAATAAATTACTAAATCAATTTCACACCATTCATCCTTGAGAGAGATCCTATATTGCTTCATGACAACAGGATGAAATTATCTCCCGGATTCTGTGGTACTATTGGTAAAACTCCCCTCATTCGCTTAAACAAACTCTCCAATGCAACCGGTTGTGAAATCTTGGGAAAAGCGGAGTTCCTAAATCCTGGAGGTTCCGTTAAGGACCGTGCCGCCTTGGGGATCGTAGAAGATGCTGAGAGGCGTGGACTTTTAAAACCAGGAGGCACTATCGTGGAAGGCACAGCAGGCAACACCGGTATAGGTTTGGCCCTGGTCGGAAACGCCAAGGGTTACAAGACGATCATTGTGATTCCGAACACACAGTCGCCGGAAAAAATGGATTTGCTCAGGGCAATTGGCGCCGAAGTTCAACCGGTTCCACCTGCTCCTTACAGCGATCAGGGCAATTACAATCATATTGCAAACAGACTGGCCGAGGAGACGGACAATGGCTTCTGGGCAAACCAGTTCGACAACGTTGCCAACACCGAATTTCATTTTGCCACCACAGGTCCTGAAATCTGGGATCAAACAGAGGGCAAGGTTACCGCCTTTGTCACCTCGATAGGCACCGGAGGAACACTCGCCGGGGTATCCACTTATTTGAAAAGTCAAAACGACCAGGTCCAAACGGTCTGTGTCGACCCCTATGGCGCCTCCATGTGGTCCTGGTTCAAGCACGGTCATTTGGATTTTGATGACGGCGACTCAATAGCCGAAGGCATTGGGCAAAGTCGAGTTACAGACAATGTAGCAAAAGCCAAAATCGACAATGCCTACCGCCTGCATGACCGGCACATGATGTGCATTCTGAAACACCTTATAAACGAAGAAGGATTATTCCTCGGTGCCTCATCGGGAATCAACGTGGGTGGCGCTGTCAAAGTAGCCCTAGATGGAGGTCCGGGCCAGACGATTGTTACGGTTCTCTGCGATACAGCCCAAAAATATATGTCACGCCTGTTCGATCAGGAGTGGCTTACTGAAAACGATCTACCTCCCGAGGATTTATCGATCGACGCCATGATCGAGGAAATGAAGGCGGAGTTGTAACGCACCTCTGGTAGGACAATTGCGTCCTCGCAATGCCACCTATGATCCACAGATCGCAATAAAGCACCAACAATAAAGGGCACATCACAGCCTCGCTGTGTTTGTGTCCATAGTTGAACAAGCTGCGGTAGATTGGCACCGGTTATGCTATTATGCGTTTTGCATTGAGCTGCTGATTTTCGTCAATCGGTGCGGTTGGGGCAGTTTTCGTTTTCCTTGCTGATCGACGCTGCCGGGCAGAGTGATTTTCTGGGTAAGACGTCCAGGTCAGTAGAGCTGCAGCCCGTTGTATCGGGGTTTCAACGACAATCCCGGAAGTGAGGTACGAGGTGACCATTACGTTGGCTTGCAGCGAACGGTTCTGTTTGGGTTGTTGCATTTTCATGCTGCTGTTTGGGTTCTCCATATTCCGGCGATGGATCGTTTCCATGGAGGGGCACGACTTTGGTGGCCGACGAAGAGCATTGGCTGGCGGCAACGCGGGCAAAGCATGGGCTTGGGTTCGATGGGTTCGGATGGGCTTTGGGAAACTTCGGGCCGGTCGACTCCGAGTTGTTCGCGGATTGTTTTAAGCTTTTGGCGGGACCGGCAGTGGAGGTGGTTTCTGAATTTC
>JAPUIL010000535.1 GCA_027297085.1 Verrucomicrobiota bacterium
TTCGTACTCACGATCGAGTTTGGCATTCCAACGTTTGCGTTGTCCCTGAATAGACGCGCGCAGACCAGTACCGAAAAACATGGCTTTCGGGAATCCAGCGATTTGTTTGAGGCCGGTGATGACCTCTTCACGAGCCCAAAGCGGATCAAAGGGACGGTCGCCTAGTGAGGCTTCCCAATGGTAGAAGCCAAATTGCTGGTCGTGAGTCATGTACTTCTCGAGGAGTTGTACCAGAGCTTCGTTAAACTCTTCCGGTTGGCCAGGATTATCAGGATCGCCGGTGGCTGCGAAATTGATGGTTTGTTCAATGTGCCTGGCCAAGTAGAGGTCCTCTCCGGTCAACAACGGAAACAGTGTGTTTAGCAGGTGGAGTCGGGTAATACGGTCCCTTTGGTCAGCCTTCACGTTATCAGGTATTCAGGTTGGAGATGTCCTGCATGAGTTCATTGATGTCTCGAAAATCTTTATAGACACAAGCAAATCGAACGTAGGCGATCTGGTCGATTTTTTTTAGCCGAAACATGATATTTTCGCCTATGGCCCGGCTGGGAATTTCGTAATCGTATTCTTCCATGAGGTCTTCGATTACGTCGTTCACCAGGAGGTTGATTTGCTCGATATCCACCGGCAATTTTTCGGTGGCTTTGCGGATGCCAGTGACGATTTTGGTCCGGTCGAACTCTTCGCTGCGGCCGTCACTTTTCAGAACCATGAGCCCTTCATGGAGTATTTCCTCCATCGTGTTGAACCGATGACCACACTTTTGGCATTCACGACGCCGGCGGATCGAGTTGCCTTCTTTGGCGACTCGTGAGTCGATCACCTTGTTGTCGGTAGACGAACAGCGGGGACATTTCATACGTATTTAGAGCGGTGGCAGGGAAACGCAGCTGCGTTTTTTGAATGTACTGGATTAACGGAGATCAGCGTGCCGGGTCAAGCGAGTTGCTGGGGAGAATTCGAACACGCTTTTATCCACATTTGGCTTTTCATGGTTCTGTATCTTGGGTAGCACTCTCTTTAAATTTACAAATTTCATGAGTTTACGCATATTAATCACAGGAGGAGCCGGATTTTTGGGCAGTCATTTGAGTGATCGCCTTTTGGCAGATGGGCACGAAGTCATCTGCATGGACAATTTATTTACGGGGCGAAAGGTGAACATCGGGCACCTGTTTAAAAATCCGAAGTTCGAGTTTATCCGGCACGATGTGGTGGATCCGTTCAAGGTGGAAGTTGACCAGATCTACAACCTGGCTTGTCCAGCCTCTCCGCCGCATTACCAATATAATGCTATCAAAACGATTAAGACCTCCGTCATGGGCACGATCAACTGCCTTGGATTGGCAAAACGTCTAAATGCCCGCGTTTTTCAGGCATCTACCTCCGAGGTCTATGGAGACCCCGAAGTACATCCGCAGACGGAAGATTATTGGGGGCATGTGAACCCTATCGGTATCCGTTCTTGCTATGATGAGGGCAAACGGTGTGCGGAGACCCTGTGTTTCGATTACCACCGCCAGAATGGTGTGGATATTCGCATTGTGCGCATCTTTAACACCTACGGTCCTCGCATGCACCCGAATGATGGGCGTGTGGTTTCAAACTTTATCGTTCAAGCACTCAAAGGTGAAGATATCACGGTTTATGGTGACGGAACTCAGACCCGGTCTTTTTGCTATGTGAGCGACCTGATTGAAGGATTTGTGCGCTTGATGAATCAGGATGAAACCACCGGGCCGATCAATATAGGTAATCCGGGTGAATTTACCATGCTCGAACTCGCAGAGAACATTATCGAACTCACGGGAACAAGCTCGAAGATCATTCACGAAGATCTGCCGTTAGACGATCCCAGACAACGCAAGCCCGACATTACCCTCGCCAAAAAACACTTGGATGATTGGAGTCCGGAAATTCCCTTGAGGGAAGGGCTGCAAAAAACGATCGATCATTTTAGTGAAGCTCTTGGGCTGAGTTCGAAAATCGGATTCTAACCAGGATTTCTAATCTCCCTGAAGTTGGTTTATCTACTAGGCAATTCGGATTAAGCTCCGTTCTATTCTGCCTTCTGCCTTCTACCTTCTACCTTTTGCCTTCAACCTTTCTTGCAGACTCCACTTGCCTGGCTCGTGGTGCCAAAGCAATATACATACTCCCATTAGGCAGAGGTTCTTGGCTAGATTACTCCTCTGAAGAATATCCCACATCCATTGATTCGATACATTTACAAACTCCTGTTCCATGAAAACAGCAGGTATGTGAACCACAAGTGTCACAACAATAACAAAGCCACCCAGCAAAACCGCGGCAAAGCGTAGTTGCCAACCCAATACAATACAGATTCCGCCAACCGACAGGACTATTCCTACAAGGATGGAGGCTACTTTCGGGAGAGGAATCCATGTTGGCATCAATCGTTGAATCAGATCGTCACTCAGGATGTGCTCTCCTCCCAGAGCCAGAAAAATAAAACTAAAAAAAATCCTGAACAGCAGATCGCAAAGGTCCTTACTCATCCCCTGCCTCCTTCCCCCAGGTCTTGATCCCCGGAAGGGATCGATAAAGCAACCAATGGTAAAACCGGCGAGGTAGAATACGGCGCATGTAACCGAAGAATCGTGCATCAGGTGTCCCAGCCGCACGCATGGGTGGGTTTTTCATACAACTGATTTTAAAAATCATGCGAGCGACACTTTCCGGTGTACAAGGCGTGAGGGTCATCAGTTTTTCTATTAAGACTGACATATGATGGTAATGGTTGTAGTAGTTTCCATTCTTGTTGTGCAGAGTGGACTTCTTGCCGTAGCGAACCTTGCGAAACGCATTGGAATTGATGAAACCGGGACGGACAAGGGTAACTTTAATATTAAATGGTCGCACTTCATACCACAGGGATTCGGAGGCCCCTTCCAGCGCAAACTTGGAAGCAGAGTAGGCTGACATGGTTGGCATGGCCATCATACCACCTACCGAGGAAACATTGATTATGTGGCCAGCCCTCTGTGTACGCATAGCTGGAAGCACCAATCGGATCAGGTGCATGGGTCCCAAATAGTTGGTCGCCATTTGCAAGAGCTCATCCTGCTCAGACATTTCCTCCACTACCGTGCGAAAAGATACGCCGGCGTTGTTAACGAGAATGTTTACAGGGCCGTACTTGGCCTGAACATCCTCAATAACCCGTGTGCGGTTATCTTGATCGGTCACGTCAAGAGCATAAGGAATCACCTCGCACAATGGACCGGTGAGTTCAGTTTTGAAGGATGCCAGCTTGTGTTCCTTCACCGTAGCAATCACACGGAAGCCATCCTGGCAGAATTCTTCCAGGAGTCGTTTTCCTATACCGCTACTGCAGCCGGTTAT
>JAPUIL010000536.1 GCA_027297085.1 Verrucomicrobiota bacterium
TTATATTACGGCAAATATAGAGATGACTATCCGCCTGATTTTCATAAGACAAGAGCGGAATACAGTGATCAACTTCCTGCGCTCCCCAATATTTTCACCTTTGGAAAATATGTTCATGCCTACGCAAGTCTTCAGGAGTATGCCTCGTTAAGCAAAAAGGAGCGAGACATCATTGAACAGAATATTGCCGAGAGTGCGGATTTTCTTATCAATTTCCAGGAATGGGGTCCAATGAATAGGGCCCTGCTTCGTGCAGAAGCGCTGTTATATGCACCAAAGGTTTTGCCAGAGCATCCACAACAGCATAAATGGGCTATGCTTGGACAGGCCATTGCCGATGATAATTGGGGACAATGGGAAATTGAGGATGCCAGCGGCTACAACGCTATTTGGCTCTATTCTCTGCTCGGTTACGCGAGCTATGTCCGTGAAGATGAAAGTCTCTATCGAACCCCGGTCATGAACTATTATTTTCAATATTTTCTTGCCCTCATCAGTCCGGCGGGAATCGTTCCAGATTTTGGCGATTCTCGTTGGGGGTCTTCCTGGAACCGGATGATACCATTCTTCGAAAAAGGAGCCGCCGTTTACAATGATCCGCGCCTGCGCTGGGCAGCGGCGCAATATTTCCGAAAATATTTAGATCCTATACCAGAAAGAAAGAGCATTTTTACTGCATTAACTCTCTCCGATGCTTATCGCTGGGCCAATTTCGATCTGCCTGCGAAAGCTCCAACAAGTGGAAGCCAGGAAGTCCTGGATGACATCGTTGGAAAGAAGGTCGTCTTCCGGAATGGCTGGGATAAAAATAGTACCTATTTGCTTTACAATTATCGTGATGAAGGCGACGGCGGATGGCTTTTCCGTGAGTATCTTCGCACAACCATTCCGGTTGAAGAAGAAAAAATGCATCACGGCCATGCGGATGAGAACAGTATTGTGTTGCTGATGAAAAACAATACAATCTTGCTGCATGATGGCGGCTATCGGGATTTCATGCCCAGCGGTCCGTTCGGAGCCTATCGGGCCGACTATTTCCATAATCGCATCGCCGTGCGCGACGGGAAGATTACGCTTGGCCAAAACAAAGGAGAATCTCGCTATGCCACTCCGAATCATGCGGCCGTGCCCGGCCAATCCATGCTGGATTTCTTCAGAAATTCAGGCGCATACCGGCAGGTCCGTACCCGAAAAATCGATTTCCTAACCCTTGAACATTATGATATGACCCGGACGCGAGTCATCGATGATAATCTTGGCTACGAGATGGATCGGATCGTAAATTATGTCAAAGACCTCGACTGGTTTGTCATTTTTGATGTTGTAAGATTTACCCGGACTAATTACCTGACCATGGCCAATCTATGGCATACGCGCAAAATTATTGACCAGGGTCCCGGTTGGTATGATACAACTTACGATTCTTTGCGAAATGTAGATGTGAGCGGTGACGAACGCCTCCTGGTCTATTTTCCATACCGATCCAGGCTACATGAAGGGGTAGAGAGCCAAAAGCGTTATTGGCAAGACGAACAAGCAATCTACCAGTTGATAGGTCGGCATGGTTATTTAAATGATCTGCAGGCATTTGTGACTGTTCTTATCCCCCATTCAAAACAAGAGGATATTCATGAATATATGGCTCAAGTGAGTATGATTGACGTTGAGCAATTCCCGGATGCGGTTGGTCTTAGGATAGATACAGGTGCCAAACAATATTTGATCGGTGCAAAACTTGATATGCAAAAGGAACTTTTCCGTGACTGGCGCCGGCCCATGTACACGTACGATTCCGGAAAAGTTCAGTACGGTGATTATGAAACCGATGCTTACCATTTATTTGTTGTTGAAGATGCCAAAAAAATTCATTATGCCATCACAGGTGCGGTAAAAATAACCCACAAAGGTCAGGTTTTACACGAACAATTTCCGGCAAAATTTGGTCTGAATTTCGATGGCAGCCCCGACCTGCCAGGGGTTGGAAAACTTCGTTACTGGGAAGAAGAGGTTAAGAAATAAAGAGGCAAAATCATCCAGCTTGTTATCGAATGAGCTAAAGACTCTTAATCACTTTAAGCCGGCAATCAAAGGGAAAATTATATCACTATACCCTCCCATCCTTGAGAAACGAGACTTTTGCATGAAAAGACGACATTTCCTCAAAACGGCCGGTTCTGGCATGGCTGGTTTAGTTGGACTACCGCTGATCCCATCGACAAGAATGGAATTCCCGGCAGAGCTGCCTCCAATCGTCGAAGATGTTACTCCTCATGATGAAGCCTTTTGGACAATGGTACGTGATCATTTTCCACTAACCAGGGATCGAGTTTATCTCAATACCGGTGGGCTCGGAGCATCCCCTTATGTGTCCATTAATGCTCTCAGAACCAAAATCGATGAATTAGAAATAATTTGCGAAACAGGACATAGCGAAGAGCTCTGGTATAGTATCAAAGCCAATGCAGGCCGTATATTTGGTTGTAACCCGGAGGAAATTGCTTATACAAGGAATACCACAGAGGGCGTGAATATCGTTTGTAATGGTTTGCCACTAAAACGGAATGATGAAATCATCACTTCAACCCATGAACACGTCGGTAATACGATTGCGTGGCTGATGCGCCAAAAGCGCGAAGGCATTGTCATGAAAACGTTCGAACCCTCAATGCGTTCCGCTCAGGAGAACATCGATAGAATCGAAAAGCTCATAACGCAAAAAACTAGGGCCCTAAGTATATCCCATGTCACAACGGCAACGGGACAGGTGTTACCTGTTAAAGAGATTGGAGAACTCGCAAAAGCCCACAATTTATGGTATTTTATCGATGGCGCCCAATCGGCAGGGATGATGCCGCTAAATGTCCATGAGATCGGCTGTCACGCTTATGCTACCAGTGGCCACAAATGGCTTGTGGGGCCAAAAGGCACCGGTCTCCTCTATGTGCAAAATGACATGCTGGACATTATCGAAGCCAAGTGGGTCGGTGCTTATTCAAATACGGGCCATTTCGACATGCTCTCCGGTGAGGTTCATCTCAATCCGACGGCTCAGCGCTATGAGTACGGCACTGTCAGTACACCCTTGTTTGTCGGCCTGGGTGTATCGATGGAATTTCTACTTCGAATCGGTATGACAAACATCTGGCGCCGGGTGCATGCAATGGCTACGGCCCTAGCGGAGGGACTGAGTGCTCTGGGAGCTGAGGTTTTGTCACCAAAGCATCCGGATGAACACAGTTCCATCATAACCTTTCGCTTAAAGAACCTTGACCGGCAAGACCTTCAATCATTTTTGGCAGAAAAATTCAAGCTGAGGACCCGGGGCATCTATGAAGGCGGTCTCGACGGAATCAGAATCTCACTGCACGTCTATAATTCCTTCAAGGACGTGGAAAAAGTACTTGAGGGCGTTCGAGCCGCAAAGAACCTTTAGAGGATCGCATGGAAATAGGATTTGTTACTGACGAAATATCTCCTGATGTAAAAGAAGCCATCGAAATTGGTGTGTCCTGGGGCATAAATAATTATGAATTGCGTGTCGTCGGAGAGCACAGGATTCCTGATATTACTGCCGACAAAATTGAACAAATCGTAAGGCTAAAAGAGAAATTCGGCATTCGCATTACCGCCCTTTCTCCTGGCACTTTCAAGGGAACGCTGAAGGATAGTACCATCACCGAGCGGGAGATCAGTGAAACCTTGCCTGAGACTTTTCGGCTGGCAAAAATGTTTAACGCGGATACGGTCATCGTCTTTGGTTTCAAACGATCACATGAAGACCATGCAGATGACGAGCAGCAAGTGGTTGATCTATTTAGTCGGGTTGCCGCCTCCGCGCATCATCACGGCCTAGTGATCGCGGTTGAAAATGAACCTGGGTTTTGGTGTGACAGTGGTGCAAATACTGCACGCATTCTTGCAGCAGTAAACTCCCCGGCCCTGCGAGCAAATTGGGATCCCGGGAATTCGGTTGGTACGGATGAGCCACCTTTCCCGGACGGTTATCGCGCAATCAAAGATTGGATTGCCAATATTCATGTCAAAGACACGATCAGAGGAGCGTTAGTCGAATGCGTCCCTGTTGGCGAAGGTGTTGTCGATTGGCCTGGTCAACTGCGCGCTATTGTACAAGATCAAGCGGTCAGGCATGTGACGATCGAAACTCACTGCCTACCATTGATTGAAAAATCAAAACAGAATTTACGAGTCGTAAAGGAACTAATTGCGGCAGCGTCCTAAGTTTGTTGCACTTTTTTCCTAACAATCATTAGCAAAACCTTCTCATAAGATGCCATCAAAACCGATTTATCATTTTGTATCTCATTCCCACTGGGACCGTGAGTGGTACAAGACTTTTGAGACATTTCGCCTGGATCTTGTCGATATGATAAATTCTCTTCTCGACATTTTTGCAAATAATCCGGATTATAAACACTTTACGCTCGATGGCCAGACCATTATTCTTGAGGATTACGCTGAGATTATGCCGGAGCGCACGAATGAGCTAAAACGGCTGATTCGAGAAGGGAAAATCTCCATTGGCCCCTGGTATATCCTACCGGATGAGTTTCTTGTGTCCGGTGAGTCAACAATTCGCAATTTGCATTTTGGCCGTAAAGCCGGTGAGCCCTATGGCACTGTCATGCAGATTGGCTACATACCCGATTCTTTTGGTCACCTGGCCATGATGCCGGCGATCCTGCGAGGTTTTGACATCGATACGGCCATCGTTTACCGGGGCTTTGGCGGTGAGCCCGGACAGGAAAAATCTGAGTATCGCTGGCGTTCCCCGGACGGTTCGGAAGTTCTCATGATTCACCTGCCCCCCAATGGCTATGGCGATGCCTACATAGGTTCAAAAAATCCTGAAGCTTATCGAAAAAAGGCCGAGGAACTAAAAGAAATC
>JAPUIL010000537.1 GCA_027297085.1 Verrucomicrobiota bacterium
TGCGTGTTCAGCCCGGATGGCTTCGCAGACCGTTTTATGATCATAATTTTTTATAATAGTCTTGATGGGCCGTCGATTGATCGGAGCTGTTTCGATTACGCTTAAATCGCGTGCACCCATTAACGCAAGGTGCAGAGTCCGGGGAATGGGCGTTGCACTCAGCGAGAGGACATCGACATTGAGGCGGTATTCCTTGAGTCGTTCTTTGTGTTTAACTCCGAAGCGGTGTTCTTCGTCGATGATCAGGAGACCCAGGTCTTTGAATGCCACGTCTTGGGAAAGAAGCCTGTGAGTTCCGATGACAATATCAATATTCCCTGCGGCTAGTTGTTCTAGGATTTTGTTCTGCTCAGCCTTGGTGCGAAAGCGATTCAGCATTTCTACCGATACTGGAAAAGAAGCCATGCGTTCTTTGAAGGTCTGTAAATGTTGCTGGGTAAGGATGGTTGTAGGCCCCAGTATGGCGACCTGCTTACCATCCAGAACCGCTTTGAATGCTGCCCGAATCGCTACCTCTGTTTTGCCGAAGCCCACATCTCCACAAATGAGTCTATCCATGGGATGAGGCTTCTCCATATCCTGCTTCGAGGCCTCAATAGCATGAAGTTGGTCTGTTGTTTCCTTGAACGGAAATGCGGCCTCGAATTCTCGCTGCCAGTTTGAATCGGCTGCAAAGGCATGACCTTTTGTAGAATCTCTTTCAGCCTGATTCTTCAGTAGCCGGGCTGCCAGGTCGAGGGTTGCTTCCTCTGCCTGCCGCCGGGTTTTCTCCCAGCGGTTGGAGCCTACTTTCCCCATCGACGGACGGTATTTCTTCAGGCCGACGTACCTGGATACCAGGTGCGATTCATGTAACGGCAGGTGTAGTACAATCCCATCATCAAATTCTAGTGAGATGACTTCCTTAAAACCACTCCTCGCATCGAGTTTAGCAAGTCCACGGTAGATGCAGATTCCATTCTGGATATGAACGAGGTAGTCGCCCTCAACCAATTCGGAAAAATCCAGTAACTGGTCGACCTGCTGACGATTAGCCTGAAGCCGTTTCTGGCCGATGGGTATTCGACGCCGGTAGCGGGCAAAGATTTCCGAGTCCGAAACGAGCACCAACCCCTTGCGATGAGAAAGGTCGCCAAATAATTGCTTATCTAATCCGTCAAAGTTGCACCGAAATCCTTCCGCTAAAGCGCCGAAAGTTATGTTTTCCAGGAATGGCGAAAACTCCGGATTTTCACGAATAAATTCTTCGAGTCGATTTTTTTCTCCTTCTGTATAGATGGAGAGTATCACCTGGAAACCTTCTTTTTGCCAGTTCTGGACAAGGCCGAAAAATTTCGACCGCTCCTCCTGCTCTTGGTAAAATCGATCCATTCCCATGGATTCGTTGGCCGGAAAAGAACGGTATTGCGCCAAGGTTTCTGAATTGAGTCGAATGTGGTTAACTTCTTTGTTGAAAAAGATGCTGTCCTGATCGAGTTCCGAGAATCCTAACCATTGGTCGTTTTTCCCTTTCCGGGCAGTCAGTAGCTTTGCCAGGGTGATTTCCTCGGATCTATCGGAAAAAAATGAGGGATCCTGGTCTTCCGTTTTCTGTGGCTCCCAAAAATGCCAGAGCACGGATTCAGGCAGGTATTCAAGTATTCCCGACGTTGATTTTTCCAGCTGTTTTCCGGGAGGAGCTGCTATTGTGAGCTTATCGACTTGTCGAGTGGATCGCTGTGTACCGGGTTCGAAGGTACGGATCTCCTCAATCTCATCCCCAAAAAAATCCAGGCGATAGGGTAGCAGCGCATTAATTGGGTAGATGTCGATGATGCCTCCCCTTACTGCAAATTGACCCGGTCCCTCCACCTCGGATTCATGATCGTAGCCCAGGTCATTGAGTCGATTAACCAGGCCGGTAAAGGAACAGGTGGTTCCGGTAAGAAGATTGATCTCAGAGTTGAGCAAAGCTTGCTTGGCTGGAGTCGGCTGGGTGAAAGCTGCCAAAGAAGTAACCATGACAAAAGGATCTTCCTGGGTAGCATTGGCCAGTCGGGTCAACGTGCTTAGCCGGTCGAGTTGTGAATCTACACCAGATGATCCACCTAGCTGGAACTCCGGAAACGGTAGTATAGCCAGTGGTTTTGCAGAATCCAGTTCGGCGAAGAAAGACAGATCTTCAACCGCCTGATCAAGAAGTTTGGTTTCTGGTAGGATAATCACACTCAGGGAGCTATTTGCCTTTTGTGCCGCACTTGCGGACAGGAAACCAAAAACTGGCGCCGCAACCCCTTGCAGGAGCCAAGCACTTTGCCTGGCTTCTTGGAGGATCTCACGCATGTGTAAAATTGAAGGAGTCGAATTCGGCGAGGACTTTTTGAGCCGCGCGCTCTTCGGCCTCCTTCTTACTTTTGCCTGATGCTTTGCTGCATGACCGGTCGCCAACAAAGAGTTCTACCTCGAACGTGCGGGCATGAGAAGGGCCCGATTCATTGATGACCTGATAGCAGATTTTGTCATTTCCAATACTCGGTTGCAATAGTTCCTGCAGTTGACCCTTCGGGTTGTGCGCTTCGTTGAGTTCATCCAGGTGTTCCGGTATGTCTCCGAACCACTTCAGTACCACCTCTCTGACTGTGGAAAAATCGCTGTCCAAATAGATGGCGCCGATCACTGCTTCGAGAGCATCTTCCCGGGAGGAAGGCAGGTCTCTGGTAGAATCTTCGGATGTGCTCCTGTTGACCCGGATGTAACCCGATAATTTAAGATGACCAGCCAGTTCAACCAACACGCTGCCTTTTACCAGGGTGGAACGGAACAGGGTGAGTTGACCTTCCCGGATATCAGGAAATTTGAGATACAAATAATCGGAGATGATGAGCTCCAATACCGAATCGCCGAGGAATTCCAGTCGCTGGTTGCTGGATTCTTCGATCTCGGCCCGGATCATGTAGGATGGATGAGTCAGGCTTTGAATGAGAAGATTCTCATCCTTGAATTGATACCCCATCTTGGACTGCAAGGCCGAAAGTTCCATATTCCCGAGGTGCCTTGGTCAGCTTTTCAGCTTAAAGCGTTTTATGATTTCCGTGGAAAGTTCTTTGTATGCCGCGGCTCCCGGACTCAACGGATCGTATTCGAAAATAGTTTGACCAAAACTAGGTGCTTCGGCCAAGCGGATGGAACGAGGAATCATGGTTGAAAATACGTCCCGGCCAAAATGCTGACGTACATCCGATACTACCTGGCGAGAAAGGTTAGTTCGAACATCGTACATGGTCATCATGATGCCTCCAAGCGCCAGGCCGGGATTCACGTCGGCCTCCTTTAGTTGTTCGAGCACGTTGAGTATTTGCCCCAGGCCTTCCATGGCCAGGTACTCACATTGTAGAGCGATGAGCAAATAGTCGGAAGCGGCCATGGCGTTCATCGACAGCATTCCTAAAGAAGGAGGACAATCCAGGATAACGGCCTTGAATCTATTGTCCTTCCGAATGCTTTGCAGGGTATCCCGGAGGCGGATGAGGTAATTTTCGGTTTGAGCCAATTCGGTCTCGATAGCGGCGATGTCGACCTCTGAAGGAATGAGAAAGAGGTTGGGTGTTGAGGTCTCTACGATTTTGGAATCGGCCGACTCTTCACCCGAGAGCGCCTGGTAAAGGCTTTGGCCTGCTTCTTTTTCCAGACCGAGTCCGCTGGTAGCATTGGCCTGGGGATCGAGATCGATGATCAGGCAGGGAATATTTTCAGCCGCGATGGCCGCAGCTAAATTAATGGCGGTGGTGGTTTTTCCAACGCCTCCCTTTTGGTTGGCTATGGTGAAGAATGTGGCGGGCATAGATTCTAATTATTGGTAATGATCAAAGGGATCTCCCAGCGAAATACCAACGTCTTTTTTAAAGGAAAAACAACTTGCTTCCAAAAAGGAAGTGGTTTGTGTTACCCAGTCTCAATTCCAGGCGCGGTAGCCAAGTGGTAAGGCCGAGCTCTGCAAAAGCTCTATGCGTCGGTTCGATTCCGACCCGCGCCTCCACTTTATGGGTCTCCACCAAAAAATGGGGGCTTTTTTATGTGCCACGTTACTTCAGTGAATGCCGGAGTTTTTTTTATGTACTTAGTTTGTGAGCTTAATGCACGAGGATCGGAACCGAACCGGTTCGATGTCAGGCTTCTCGCCCTTGAGTTGGGCTCGTGAACTGATCCGTGCCGCCACTTTATCTAATTAATCTCCTACGATAACTGAGTCGCTTTTCAGAGCAGGTTAGATTTGGAGAGTGTTTGGTCAACTAAGATAGTTTTTCAGCACTTTTAGAGTTCTCTCAGTGGCACCTTGGTTGGCTTGTAACCATTGGTCCGCCTTTTCGCCTTGCTGGAGACGAAGTTCAGGCTGAAGGCATAGTTTGCGTATGGCATCTTCCAATGCGGTCTCATCCGCTACCTGTTCGGCTACTCCAAACTCCAAGAGGCTCTTGGAGATTTGTCTGAAATTCGACATACCCGGCCCAAATAGGATGGGTTTTCTGAGCATGCCAGCCTCCACGGGTGTTTGTCCCCCGTCATGCGGTGGTAAACTTCTGCCTACAAAAACGATATCTGAGAGTTGCAGGAATTGTGTGAGCTCTCCGGTTGTGTCTGCAATAGAGACTTCAACATCCTGTGAGGCCGGCCCCTCCGTCCGGAAGTGGTAGTTAAACGAGAAGTTCATCAGGTCAGATCGAATATCGTTCCTCCGCTCCTCGTGCCTCGGGGTTATGAGGAGGCGCAGATCGATCCCTTCCTTTCTTAATTTCTGACAAATGCGGAAAAGAGTAATTTCCTCCCCCGGCCAGGTGGATGCACCGCAAAGGATAAGCGAGTGAGCAAGGGTTGTTTGTTTAGTGGGTAATCCCAATTCGTTGAGTAGTTCATTTTGGTCTGACTCTGACAGCAAGGTAGGCAGGGGAACGTCGCATTTGAGATTGCCGGAGCAGCTAATGTCTTCAGGTGCGCAACCCAGATCACGAAACCGTTTGGCGTCCCATTCGCTGGAAGCAACGATTCGGTTTAGATTGCGAAACAGACGGCGGGCCAGGCTACCAAATCGTTGGTAGTACCTAAAAGATCGATCGGAGATCCTGGCATTGATTAATACGATCGGGACTTTTCGCTTTTTCGCCTGATAAATATGTTCAGGCCACAATTCTCCTTCCGTGAGGATGCATAAATCCGGCTGAATTCTTTTCCAGCCCTTGCGATTGAACAGCACGAAATCGAAGGGGAAGTAGAATACATCTGTTACGACCTCACTATAGAGGTCTTTTGCAATTTTGTAACCAGTGCTGGTTGCGGTAGTCAGTATGACCTCCAAATTTGGATTTTCTGTCAGGCTTGTAAGTAAGGAGTGAAGAGCTCTGACTTCTCCAACGCTTACGGCCTGGATCCATACTCGTTTCTTTTTAGGATCTTTGGCTTCGGCAGTTGGGAACTTGCCAATTCTTTGGAGGATATCCCGCCCATAGCCGCCGCGCCGGTTTATGTGCCATAGGAGGTAAGGTATTGAAAGGATGAATCCCGGAATAAAAAGCAGTCTGTATATCCAGATCATGAAGTATGGGTGCCTATAGAAAATAGATGAGGGAAAATGTGCAAAGCGTTTTCGATGTTCTTCAGACCAACAATTTTTGGAGCAAATCAAACGCGGTTTTCATTAGTTGGATTAAAGAATTGTAGGAGGAAATGTGTGGATCCAAAATAATTATCGCATGGCAACATGGTTTTCTTGTCAGAGCTATAAAGTTCTGTTTTCTTTGGATCAATCTTCATAGGTTACCGAAATACCTCCTCTTTGTTCCTAGCTATTTCGGTTGCCAGCAGTCATGCCAACCGTTTTTTCCAGTTCTGGGTCTTCCAATATAGACGTCTATTCCAAGACGGGTTCAATAGGCAACAGGGTCGTCAAGAGTCGTAGGGATGATTTTGAAAGAGTCCTTTGGGGTCTTCTCCATCTCAGTGACGGTAGTGTGGTAATTTGGCAAGATGTCGGGAAGATTATCATGCGACTGCTGGAACGTAACACGGATGGGGATACAAATGAAGAATTTGTGGTGGGTAGCCCAAATTGGACTTTTCTATGCGGAAAATGGTGCGTTGGCAGAGATTCGTTGGTATTTCCGCGTGACTCGCAACTTATAGCTGTTTTGCAGATAGAGTCGAACCAGCTCAAACTGACAACGTATCATCCAATGAGCGCCCAGTTAGTAGCGACTCTATTTCAAATCGCCCAGGAGTCTCAAAGTGAATACGGAACGGGCGATAGCTTCTGGCAACGTACTAGGAATCTGATTCTCAACCAGGATATTGAATCCAAAGGCTACTGTCCTGAATTTGTAGCTGCCGGAAATTTATTAGAGCCTGTTTCGCCTGATAAACAGCCGATTCTGGATCAATTAATTGGTAACCAACTTCCGTCCGCCATGGCTGCAACCCAGACACGCATTTTGTACAAGTATGGTTAATAGTCACTGCAGTCAGTCTGATTGGTTCAGAGATTGCAGGATTTCAGACTGGTAAACGAGAGAGACACCCGGGGGAGCCCGTGTGTTTATTCGAAAATAGCTTTCAAAGGATCAGGAAGATGTGACTTCTACAAATTCCGGATGGAGCTAACGTCTTGAATAGCTCGATTCTAATAAAACTTTAAGTTGCCGGAAAAGCAGGTGTCTCAACTGTTCTGTTTTTTGCTTCGATGAATTGTTCTTCCATTTCGTCCAGTTGTTCTTCCAAGGCCATATTAACAATCGAAGCCATGGAAAAGAATATCGAGATAGCGTTCAGGTTTGCATCTTCCTTGCTGGCAGCTCGGATGCGTTCAAGCATGCTGAAATTCACGGTGACCAGTTCCTTGTACATGGACTTCAATTCGCTCAGGGACCAATCTGGTTCTATCCCGTTTTTTTCATTCAGAAATTGGCGAATCAAGTAATTGCCAACCACGCGGGACACAGTCTCCTGGAAGTTAGCAAAAGGCAGGTGACTCAAGGCAAGTGGTTTCAGGCGGGAAAGAATGGGGCACAAACTTAAAGCCATCATAAGTCCTAACATGGAGCGCAATCCGGTTTGCAAATCGCAGGTCTTATGGTAACTGCGCTCTTCGGTATGCACCCAGACCTCTGCCTGTTTCCAAGAGAGTAGGGCAGAGAACTTTTCGGCAACCTCTTCTATATCCAAAGCCACCGGGCAATGTGGGTGCTCATCTGGATTGAGCGGGCAATTTTCGCACTTGTGGTTGTTTAATGCAGTCCACGAGGCCGAAGCCGGCTTGGGAGTCTTACCGGAATTGGTAGGTGAACTTGGATCTATGTCGAAGCTGAGGACTTCTCCGTTTTCAATTTTGAATTCATAGGTGATTTTGCCCATGGGTGCTTGTCTCAGGTGCGTTGAATCGGACATCCCTTGGAGTTAGGAATTTCCTGTTGCGAACCACTTTTTCTATTATTAGAAGACCTGGCAAAAGCATTGCCGATATTTACAACTTTTTGGCGAACGATTGCCTCGGCCGGTTAGAGACTCTCGCTCCTGTATTTACGGTGCGCGGAAATGGTGATTATCAGTTCTGGTGTGGGAGTTTGCCGAACACTCTGACGATTTCTCTCGGGGAACTTAGACTCTGCATGATTCATGACTTGTTGTACCTCGACCAAAATCAGCTAAAGGATATTTTGATGGTGATATATGGACACTCCCATCGGCCTGAAATTGTCGAACTAAACCAGGTTGTTTATCTAAATCCCGGAAGCGCTGGTCCGAGGCGTTTCAGCTTACCTGTCACGGTTGCCAGATTGAACTGGGAGCGAGGACAAGAAAAACTCTCTCCTGAACTCATCCAATTGCTCTAAAACAAGCGTATCAGTAGACGGTTCGAAATGACTGGCTAAGACCATTCACCTGCATTATTACCATGTATAAACCAAAAATATCAATGAAGACGCTAGCTTTACTGATCCTAGGAACATTTTTTACTGTAGGTAACCTGTTCGCCACCGTTGAGGTGGTTTTCGAAAATCCAGAAGAATATCGCGACATCGATTACGGCGATCATCAAACCAAACGTGGTATCAAAATTCACCTTCCTCGGCTGGAGCAACACATCCTGAAGCTAGGTAAGCGATACCTTAAGGATGGCCAAACTCTGACGATGAATGTTACCGACATTGATCTGGCTGGAGATTATGAGCCATGGAGGAGTCCTGATTTTGACGATATCCGCATTGTAAAATCCATTTATCCACCCCGGATATCTTTCAGCTATGAGTTTAAAGACAGCGAAGGAAATATATTAAAATCCGGTGAGGAAAAGCTGGTCGATTTGGCATTCGATTTCCGGGTACGAATCAGTTCCTACGATGATCTATTCTACGATAAAGAAATGATCACGGATTGGATGCGGAAAATTACCAAAGATCTTGATTAGCAGCTTCTCTGAATTCGAGAACTAGAGAGCTGCAACCGCGCTCTGCATTCGCTGCAATCCCTCTTCCATGAGAGATCGGGCACAGCCAAAGTTAAACCGCACATGGCCCTGTGCTCCGAAAAAGCTGCCTTCCGATAGCCCCACACCGTGAGATTCAAAGTGAGCCACTGAGTTATCCAAGTCCAACCCACTCACATCCATCCAGGCCAAGTAGGTGGCTTCCATTGGGCGCATTTTGATTTGCGGCATATGTTTACCGACGAAGTCGTATAGATAATCTCTGTTCGCCTTGAGGTAGTTAATAAGCGCAAGTCGCCAAGCTTCTCCATGATTATACGCAGCCTGACAGCCGCAATATCCAAAGGCATTTATTTCGGTGATGATTCCTGCGGCCACCTTTCTGAAAGCCATCCGAATTTTCGAGTTCTCGACAATGGCATACGCGCAGCACAGCCCAGGCAAATTATACGTCTTACTTGGTGAAGTAAGCATGACTGTGCGTTGTGCGATTTCTTGGCTGATTAGATTGGTCGGGGTATGTGTTAGGCCTGGCTCCAAAATAAGGTCGGAATGGACCTCATCGGTGCATAAAACGAGATCGTGACGGACACAGAAATCGGCCAATTGCTTAAGTTCCTTCCTATCAAAAACTCTTCCAACAGGGTTGTGAGGATTGCACAATATGAAACTTTTTGTGTCAGGTCGAATCGCCTCCTCCATCTTATCGAAGTCGAAAGTCCAGCGATTGCCGTCCCACATTAATTCGATTTGAATGAGGTTTCTGTCTGAATTTGCCGGAGCCGTAAGGAATGGCGGATAGACCGGTGTAGCAGTCATAACGCTGGAACCGGATTCGCCGAATGCACGGCAGAATAAGTTCAATGCGGGGACAATCCCAGGGGTCCATACAATCCATTTCGGGTCAATCTCGTAACCATGGTCGCGTAACAAATAATCCACTACGCTCTGTTTCACTTCTTCTGACGGCACTGTGTAACCGTATACACCATGCGCAAGACGCGTCTTCAAGGCTTCTTGAATTTCAGGAGCTGAATTAAAATCCATGTCAGCGACCCAAAAAGGAATTATGTTTCGATCCGAGTATTTGTCCCATTTTAAACTAGCGGTATTTCGCCTATCAACCGGTGTATCAAAATCGTATTGCATGAGGTGCGCCGAAAAAGCTCTGGGATGAAGTCACTTGATGACCTGAAATGTTAATAGTGGGGAGGTTTTTCATCCCCTAGTCCCGTTTGAAGGGCGCCCGAATCGAAATGGTTCCTCAGCTCCTTTAATCCGAGGACTGCTTTCTCAAGCTTCGTTCGTAGATTCAGAATCTCCTTATCTTGTTTAACAACGTGATCATCTAGAAAGGACAGCTCCTCTTCTAGTTTCTGAATACGAGAGTCATAGGATTGGTCTGCTTCAGTCACGTTTCAAAGCTCTCATGTGCTCCGGTACAGGCAATAGGAAAAAGTTAGAGTAAATACCTTAATTGTATAGGGGAAACCCCTATATAATGTAATGTATCCTCCCTTATAGAATTATCGTAAATACTTGGTATAATGACCTCATAATTAACGATAACTTACACCCTTCATATCGATGACTACAGGAGAACTCATACACATATACGAATCGGCGGCTCACAAAAGGACTAATATTTTTGGAGTTCCGGGTGGCGCATTAAAGCCAGCTGAAGCAGCTGGAGAATTGATTAAGCGGCGTGGTCATCGGGCTGCTTTAGAGGAAGCTTCCCGCAAGACCGGCAATAGCCTCGCTCCATGGAACTTCTGGTATCAAGTTTACTGCGTTCTATCCAACTCCACACTCTAACCATTCCTGAAACGATCCATTCTAAAGCCTTTTCTTCGCGGAAAGGTTTTTTTTATTCAGCACCGCAAAGGTCGGCTTCGCAGTCGAGCACTCTATGAATGATTTTAATGGGTTCAAGGCGTATCCAATCCTCGCCTAACAGGGCATCGGCAATGGGGCGGTAAAAGAAGTTGAGTGGCTCCCCGACCAGGTTGCCATCTCTGTAGGTCTCTAAAATCATTTTCCCGCGATCCCGGTCCAATGTGAGTTCCACCAGTTTGCCATCTTTTAATATGTGTTCACACACTTCCAGATTGTCTGGAATCAGGCTTTTGGCGTATTGCAAAGAAAGGAGCGGATTATAAGTGGAGCTATGGGATAGGTAATGCTCTAGCTCATGG
>JAPUIL010000538.1 GCA_027297085.1 Verrucomicrobiota bacterium
GAAGCCGAAGCAACGGGAGCGTATCAACTTACCGTAGATTTATCTTCTCTCAACCCACAAGAAGGAGTACCCGTGGTAGCGGAAATCTTCGCGGTGCCAGCAGCAGATGCCGCCTCTCAGTCGACCAAAAAATTACGTAAACTCGCCCGCTTTGAAGTCACAGAGAGTAGTGGCCAACGGTTCGATAAGGAAGTGCTTCTTGAAACGGGAGAAACCATAGCCGTTCACTATGCTACAGCCTTAATCAGCGAAGACCCGGATGACCTGAGCGCATTTCTCCATCCTCTACTGGAAAGAGAACCCAAACTGGCGTCTGCCTTTAAGCAAGCCGGAGGAAAAGTAGCGCGGGCCAGGGTGGGTCTGGATCATTTATATGAATTGATCGAAGCAGATGAGCTGCCGCCGCCGCCTGTTGGAGAGGAACTGGACGAACTCATTGAAAAGATCAGCAGCGACAAACGATCTATCGCCGAAACGCTATCGTATAAATTATTCGAGGAAGGTCCGGCGTTGGAAATTCGCCACGTTACCATCAGCGGACCCCTGAGACTTGAGGACGGCCAACAAGACATTTATTGGAAGGAACGAGCTGACAAATTGGTAGGCAAACGGAAAGGCCGATCCGAAGAGGCTTACACGCGCACGTTTCTCAAACGCTTTTTGACCGCCGCATTTCGGCACCCGGTGAGCGAAGTTACAGTCGATGAATATGCAGACCTGGTATTCATGGAAAAAAAGGCGCGTGGACGGATTGAGGACGGATTTCACCTTGCCATAAGAACTGCCCTGACTTCCCCTAATTTTTTGTATCGAGGTTTCAAGGACGGTCCCCTCGATGGTTACGACCTCGCCGCCCGCCTGTCTTATTTTCTAACCTCCATGCCTCCAGACAGGCAGCTCGAGAAAGCAGCTAAAGATGGCTCTCTGCTAGAACCTGAAATATTGGCGAAGCATACTGCACGTCTCATCGCTTCTTCGAAATCAAACACCTTCGTCGAAAGCTTTCTTGGTCAATGGCTCGATCTTAACGAACTGGACAATCTGGTGCCCGACGCCACATTGTTCTCCAATCCCAGTAAATTTAAATACACCGATGCCGAACAAAAAGCCTTCACCCAGGAAGTGCACATGTTATTCCGGGAAATCCTGGACGAGAATCTCCCCCTGGAAGATTTTATCGATCCAAACTTCACCTACACCACCGGCGCGGTAGGACGGTATATCTACGATTTTCCGATGTTTGGGAAGAGTAGCAAAAAAGATAACAAAAAGATGGTGCGTGTGCCCCTGGAACGAGGCGGACGCTTTGGTGGCGTTCTCGGCATGGCAGGCATTATGACTGCCACAGCCAACGGCGTAGATACGCAGCCGGTGCTTCGAGGTGTATGGGTATTGGAGAATATTTTAGGCGATCCGCCTCCCCCACCTCCCGGATCGGTGCCAGCGCTGACTCCCGATACCAGCAAGGCAGAATCCCCACGCGAAATGCTAGCCGCCCATGCGACCGACGAGTCCTGTGCAAGATGCCACAAGAAAATCGACCCAGTGGGATTTGTCTTGGAATCCTTTGATCCTATAGGCCGCTGGCGCACACACTATCCGGCCCTTCGATCCACAGACGAAGATGGAAAGCCTCGCCGATTGCCTGTCGAGACCGACGGTAAGCTGGCGGACGGGACGGTGTTAAATGACATTACCGACCTGAAGGCCTACCTGGCCAACGACATTACACCCTTTGCAGAATGCATTTCCGAAAAACTCTTAACCTATGCCACAGGTCGGGCGATGAACTATAGTGACCACAAGCTCATCCGACAGATCGTTGAGGACAACAACAGGAACGATGGTGGGTTCCAGGATCTGGTTGTAGCGCTGGTAAATTCGGAGAGTTTCCGGACGAAGTAGCATCTACCTCAGGCAAACCGAACTCGTAGCTTCTCAATACTTCGAAGATTCACATCAGCAATATTTTTGAAGTCTTGAGAAACCTCGGTCCGGTCTTTAACAGATTGCCAAAAGTTTGCACTAGCTAACGATGCACGTCTCCAAACATCCAACGCCTGTGGAGGAGGCGGCGAAGGATTTGGCTCACGCGGTACCAGCTCGCCGCTGTTTGAAGGCCTGTAACGCATAGGCAGCATGTCGTAACACGGGGCCAATTCGAAGCTCCCAGAACCATTCGAAAACAAGGAGATGTTTCCGTAATGCATATCATCGTTGCCGATTAAATTTCCAAACCACCATAACCACCTCAGGTTATCAGCGTCTAGGTTGGAAAAGAGACAGTCTTTCTCCAAGCGGTCAGCGGCTTGACGCCACGGAGTGTCTGCCTGCCCATAAAAAGCTCCATCGAGAGCCGATAATGGCACGACAAAACGTCGCCCAAACTCTCCTACACGGTCAATTCGCTCAGACTCCAGAAAGACTCGTCCTTGAATATTGAATATGTGGTTGTTTACCACAGGAACCTGCGAAGCTTTTAGAATTTCAGAAGCTATCGACTCAGCAATTAATAGATCTCTCCATCGTTGATCAATCGGACTATCAGTTGGCCCCGAGAATTTTACAATAGCGTTAATAATCTCTCCGTCATCAGCGAGAGCGGTTGTAAATTTGGGTTGTTCCCCTCCAGCAGAGGAACCAGGGATTTCTCCTGCGAGAGCCGCTATTGCGCACTCATGATAGTGAGTACGACGCTCCTTCGAGGCTACTAAAGTAGTTTCCTGCAAAAAAGCAGACTGTACTTTTTCCAAAGCTTTGTCCCCCATCACGAAGGAACCAGGGAAATCAAATCCATAATGGATTGCCGCAATCAGAACGTGATCCGCCAACCAGTCTCCGGGATCCATGGGCAATCCCAATGAAGGAGATACCGCTTTCCCGAAGTTTCTGCCCAGAAATCCCTGCGGTCTAAGTGTATCCAAAAACCAGGGAAGACCAGGGTATAATCCTTGGGAATAGTCACGCATATTAATCCACTCGAAGTCCGGCTCCGATTGGAATACCCATTCCCCTTGATGCAGGGCCACAATCTGGCCAGCGAGATTAGGAAGACCAGTCTGGTTAATTGAATACAAAAGCCATTGGCTGCCTTCCTCCGCAATGCGGCGCACCAATCCATAGCGAGAGGCTCTGGCCTTTCCAAAGCGCACTATCTCATCACCTAGCTCTCCAATTGCCAGCGAGATGCTTGGCTGGCTGAAGCTGGTCGCTCTGGATAAATCCCAAACACTGGACACCCCGGCAGCTTGCAGGGATCTAGCAACCGCATTCGCTCTTTTTGTAGCCATAACAAATAGATTATTAATAGATATAGTATTTGTTAATCCTTGTTAGTCAACTTATAAATGACATTAAACGTTTCAATATATAATAGTTTATTAATAGATTTATAATCAGAGCACTGGAACCTTAGACAGCAGTAAATAGATATTTTAAATGAGAATTCCCCTGAAACTGGCAGGGCTCCTTCGCGGTTTCGAGAAACGCAGCGACGACACCAACACAGGCCGTTCTAACGCCCGGCGGTTTCAGCGACACGCCCACTCGCCCTACCCTCCGATTTCGCGCTTGAGATGGATTACAGAAATGACATTCTCGGCCGCCACCTTTGTAAATCTTCATACTCCGCCTTAACACGTGTATTCCAGGGAATTCTTTATCCAGTGACTCGTTCGAAAAATTGTTGAAAACAATCGTGCGATAGATGGTGGGTTCCAGGATCTGGTAGTGGCATTGGTCAATTCGGAAAGCTTCCGGACCAAGTAAGCGGTCTGGAGCTGCAATCCAGAACCGAAGCTGGATCGCACTACGCACTCACCCAAGCTGGTAAACAACATCTGGCTTATTGAATACGTCCTGTCATCTGGAGGAGCTGTGACTTCATTGAGGCCTTGATGGACCTGAACTGCGGCAAATTCGCCAGATTATGCCACTCGGAGGAATCATTAACATGATCGTAAAGTTCCTCTTCCCCGTTCCCACAAAGGGTGTAACGGTAACGTTTTGACCGGATAGTGAAGTGCTGTTTGTCCACATCGCCGGGTGTATTTACCTCGAGAGGATCTTCACTGAAAACCACACTTAATGCGACATTGGGACCCTCCCAATCCGTCCGATCAGGGTCCTCGAAAAATGGTGACAGGCTGTGGCCGTCGAGTGCTAACTCTCCATGCGGATTATCCGGTAAACCACAGAGGTCTAACAGGGTTGGATAGAGATCGATCAAGGAAACCGGATGATCAGTCGTACTGCTTCCCGCGGTTAATCCAGGGATATGTATAAACAGCGGAATTCGTGTCGCCTCCTCCCAAACCGTGAGTTTGAACATGTAGTCCT
>JAPUIL010000539.1 GCA_027297085.1 Verrucomicrobiota bacterium
GTCGCTGATCCGGTCGGCACGAACGCGAGACCACGCTCCGTATCCAGTGTGATTCCCGCCCAGGAGTTGGCTCCACCCGCCGTCTTCCAGGCATCCTTCGGCCAGGTCTCGTAACCGAATTCGCCCGGGTGAGGGATGGTATGGAAGGACCAAACGATCTCTCCCGTGCGGACGTCGAAGGCACGTACATCACCGGGAGCCGAGCCATACCCTTCATTCGTTGCCGAACCCAAAATCAACAGGTCCTCGAAGACACGGCCCGGCGAATGAGATTGGACCAGCGCAAACTTATTTGGATCGCGGCCCAGGCCTTCCTTCAGGTTGACGCGGCCGCCTGTACCGAACGTGGTGATGGTCTCACCAGTCAGAGCGTCGAGGACTCGTAGAAAGTGATCGCTCGCGAAGAAGAGTCGACGATCGGAGCGATCCTTGCTCTCCCAATAGTTGATGCCCCGGTTTGTGATCTTGATGGTCCCGGTCTCGGGAGAATGGGTCCAGATCTCTTTTCCATTCGAGGCGTCTATAGCTACAATCGAATTGTTTTTCGCTAGAACGTAGGCGAGGTTGTCAACTACGAGTGGCGCGAAGAAATACCGGTTGTTGTCGCCCGTCGAGTAGGACCAGGCGGGTTCGAGGCGGTTTACATTGGATCTATTGATCTGGTTCAGACTCGAGTACTGTGACGCGTCTGCACTTCCGGCGTAGTTGCTCCAGGTCGAGTAGTCCGTTGTGATGTCCTTATGTCCCCTGCCACATCCCAGAAGGACCAGACTGAGGATGGTGAAACAGCAAAAGAGTAAGGTTAACCTGATCGCCAGAAGTTGAGAGCTTATGGGACGTTTGAATGCGCTTCGTTCCATTTTGTTTTTTTACCCGAATGTGAGATCAGCCGCCACAGTATTTCTTGTATTTTTTACCACTTCCACAGGGACAAGGATCATTGCGGCCTATTTTAGGACCGGGCCGGCGGTAGATCTGGGTTGATATTCCGTCATAGTGTGAAAAGCCGGGGTAGTACTGGTCATCCTCCTCTTCTATATCGTTTTTGATGGCAGCGTCTCTTCGAGCCTGGTATTTTTCACTGAAGCAATACCAATGGGAAATCTCACCATCGACACTGTTAACAAACCGGTACCTCCGGTCGTTACCATTCCACGGCCCTCCATCATTCAATTTGGAAAGCACATCTTCCAATAGGTCGACAGTATCATCGGCCAGACCTTCTGCGTAAGCACGTTGAATTAACTCCAGGTGTTCGGAAAACCCAAGGTCGACAGAGACACCGACCGCTCCGTCCCAGACGAACGAAGGTTTCTTTTCCAGCTTGGTTTCGTAAAGCTCAAGCAGATATTGGCAGAGGGTTTCGCGCGGTAATTTATCTTTCAGGCAAAGAGTTGCCAACGCATCCAAGGCGGAAGCTCTGGCAAAAGGATCTGCATCCGAATCTTCAATGATTGTATTGAGAGACTCCGGATTGTTCATGCACAATGATGCGAGGATGGCGTGCAATCCCTCTGTTATAACATCCCCGATCATTCCATCGGACAACGGATGCCGGGCTAAGGCAACGACGAGATCAGCAGCTTGTTTCTCTCTGAATAAAGCCAGAAGGTATAACGCATAAAAAGGAAGCATATACTCATTCGTCTCGATAGCATCCCCTGGGTTCAGCACCATCCATTCGACAGCGGCGAGTAAGTGTGGAGTAGCCTCAACGCGCCGCCTTATGACTTCATCGATCTCGTCTTTCGGATAACCACCATCAAGGCTGACCAACGGTTTCAAGAAGTCGGGAGCTTCAGGAAATGTATGTGCGATCATAGGACTCTTTTATGGCAGAGAGACGCTCCTGCTGTCCAAAGATATTTTCATGGGAATTATCAGGATGTGCGGACTTTCCCACCGGGTACCCCAAAGTTGTATTTTATCTGCCACCATGCTTTGAATGACACAAAATACTTTGAAACAAGGTTCCTTTCGAGGGGATCAAACCTTCAATCCCGCATCCATTCGACAAGCTCATGGCAGGTGGCATGCACCAGCCGTCGCCTTAGCAGGCTATGGCTAGGCACGGCGATTGCAAGGAATGACCCCGACGTCGGCCTTGCTTCGATAATTTATCAATAAACTGCTTAAATTAGCGCCATTCAGGGTTGACCACTGCTCCTGTTCAAACTCAAAAACCGTAAACTATGTCTTGAACATATACCACTTGGACAAGCAATAAGCGTAGCAATATGACCACAAGAGCCCAGCGAAATCATCCAAAAGTAAATTCCTATTAGTCGAGCAAAGCTCGCTTCTCACCGAATACTATGTAATAATAATTTCAAAGAACCGGCCCGTTTTCAAACGGGTTGAGCCACCCATCTCGTTCCCAGATTTTTCAATCTATGAATAAGCTATGCACATTTGTGCGTATGATGGTTCTTGTTAGGGTCGGATGTATTACCCCCACATCAGCGGATTCGCTGCAAAAGAGGAACTTCCTGACAGCAGAGCATTTCGTTATGATCTTGTTGTTGCTTTTCATGTCATCAGCTTTACCTATTTCGTCGATTGCCGGTACGGGAATATCCGACTCCAACCCGTCAGAACCGGAAATCGCGTTGTCAGGCGCCGCCTCACCTACTGCGGGGGGCTGGTTTGTTTCGCCATCGGGGTCCGCTGGCGGGGCGGGGACGAAGGCCAGTCCTTGGGATCTTGAATACGCCCTTCGCAATTATCCCAGGTGCAACCGGGAGATACGATCTGGTTGCGAGGTGGAACCTACGTGCATTCGGATCGGACCTCTAGTGGAAGAGGTTACAAGCTTGATCTGGCTGGTTCGGCAACGGCCCCAATCACGATTCGAAACTACAACGGTGAACGCGCCCGGATCGATGGGGGGCTATACACTAATGGTGGCGATCCGAAACATCTCCGAATCCAAGGCTTGGAGATCTTCGTTAGTGAATTGGCCGCTGCAGCCGCTGCTTCCCAAGACGGGCTGCGTTATTCCGCGCAAACGGGCTCGCACTCCATAGACCTCCCGGGGCCGAAGGGGAATATTATCCTGATCAACGGACACGACCTCAAATTCATCAATAACGTTATCCATGACTGCCGGCAAGGCGTGAGCTTCTGGGGTAGTGTGGACGGGGATTCCGAGATTTACGGGAATATTATCTACCGGAACGGATGGATTGCGCCGGATCGTTCTCACGGGCCAGGGATCTACACCCAAAACTACAAAAGCGACGACCTGCACGGGGACCGGAAGCTGATTCGCGATAATATCGTCCTTGATAATTACTCGATTCCGCTACAGGCGTACGGCTCCGACTTGGCCTTCGTGGAGAATTTTCTAATCGAGGGTAACATTTTCCAACCGTTAGTGGGAAGTGGCCGCAATTACGTCGTCGTGGGAGGTATTCGGCCCAGCACCCTAGAACCAAACGAGTTTAGAGATAACCTTGTACTAAACGGTAATCTGCGAATCGGTTCTGTCGACGGCGGCGACACGATCTACGTCACCGGTAACACCTTGGTGGAAGGCACCATCGACTTCAAGAGGTTTACAAACCTGATCGAGAGCGACAATATCGAGCGAAAATCCGGCTGGCGGATGAACGTGCAGGGATTTGACAGCGGCGACTACACCACCGGCGCGCTGCCCGGTCAGGGAAGTCCATCCGAGACGTATGATAACCTCGTTCTCAGCGCGGACGTCGGCAACACGTGGAGCGGGACGGGTGGTGCCGAGGCCCCGCGGATTGTCGAGAAATCCCCAGGCAATCTCGCGCTCGAGCTGAACAGTTCCCGGAGTGTGAGGCAGATCAGCCGCGACATCGTCGACACCACCGGTTCGATCTCCACATATTACAACGGCTTTGCGAGCATGATCCTGAACGTCTCAACCATTCCTGACCAAGCCAATCCGGTGGCCCAGATGGCCAGTAACTCAGGCGAGTATGAATCGATTACCCTTGGCATCCGGCCTTCCTCGGGTGGCACGCGCTACCAAGTCGGTATTACCACCGGCACGCAGATCGGCACAGCCCAGTTCACCACCATCGAGCTGGATCCCAGCACCGATTATGTCATTGCTTGGAGATGGACCCATGATGTCGGCGGATCTGCCTCGCTTTGGGTAAATCCCGGGTCCATGGACAGCGATTCTCCGGATGCCGTCAGCACCGGCGCGCCCGACTATCAGAATGCCATCCAGTTTTTCCAACGCAACAGCCCCCATGAGACCTTCGAAAACAGCTATGTGCTGACTGTAGACAACCTGGCTTTCGGCGGGTCGTTCGCTGAAGTCTACCAGGACGGTACGACTCTCCCCATGAGCGCGGTCGTTGTGCTTCGCACCAATGAATATGAGAAGGGCCGCGCAAACCTGGCGATATACCAACCTGGAATCGGAGCAAACACGGTTGCTGTTGATTTCGGTTCTTTCCTGAGTTCGGGAGATACATTCCAAATTCTTGAACCTCAGGATATATGGGGTTCGCCAGTTCAGACGGGAACTTATACCGGTGCGCCGGTTCATGTCGAGGTTGGCGGGGAAAGCATTTCGGTCTTCGTCGTGGAGAATATCCCTTCAATCCAGGCAGGGTCGAATCTTGCCCGACTCTCCAATCACACTGCCTTTGGTGATGCAGTAATCAACCTGGATACGGTGAGTCGAATCTATACGATACGAAACAATGGCTCAACTGTTCTGAGCTTGAGCGGGGCGCCGGTGGTGACGCTTTCGGGCAGCGATTTC
>JAPUIL010000054.1 GCA_027297085.1 Verrucomicrobiota bacterium
GGGCCAATTGGCGGACGCGCCAGAGACAGATGGTATCTACACCAAGTTTTTTACCCTTAATCACTTGACCACTGCTGAGATACAGCCGCTGATTCAACCATTCCTCAGTCCTGGCACCGGGCAAATCCTTCTGTACGAAAAAGCCAACTCCATGCTTATAACCGATAGCTTGGTCAATTTGAAGCGGGTGGACGCGATCTTGAAGGAAGTAGATCAGCCCTCCAACCCGAATGTGCTGGTAAAATTTTATTCTGTAGAGCATGCCCTTGCCTCTGAAGTTGTGGCGCAGGTGGAGAGCATCATCACGGCGGGGTATGGAAAATACCTCAATGCCAATTCCACCATCCGTGCCGACGACCGGTCAAACCAGATCATAGTTGTCACGCACCCCAGCAACCTGCCCATCATCGAGCAGTTTATTAAAGAGATCGATAAGGATCAAGGGCTGCTAATTTTCAACGAAGTCATTCCATTACGGCATGGCGATGCTCTTGAAATAGCCGGCATCCTGAATGAAATTGTGTCTGGTCAGGTCGATCCCAACACCCCGCAAACCAATCGGCGGAATCAAACTCCCCGGACGCAGACACGTCCTAATGCTCCGAATACACAAACGCAGCAACCAGCCGAACCCACCCCTACAGTTACCGTACGTGGGTCGAATCGTGTGGGAGCTGAAGACCAGCGCGGATTGCAATTCAGCGAGCAGTTGATTATTGTGGCGGACGAACGGAGTAACTCTCTCATTGTAACCGGCACCAAGCGTGACATTGAGCAAGCCAAGCAGTTAATTGAGAAAATCGACATATTGCTGCCGCAAGTACGCATAGACGTGATTATCGCGGAAGTGAGTTTGACCGATAGCGACGGTTCGGGCATCAGGGAATTTGGTTTTAACTATGCGGGTAATTGGGACTCCAGCTATATAAAAAATATTCTCAGCAATGGAGGACTTGATATTTTTCCTTTTGAGGATAGTACGGGTATATTCCCATCCCGCCTTTCGATGGAACTGGTTTTCAAGATTGCAGAATCCAAAAGCAATATACGGTTGATCAATGTGCCAACGATTGTGACCACTCATAATCAGGAGGCTACCATTATAGTGGGCGAGTCGCGGCCGATTGTTACCGGATCGCAATCGGATTTTTCCGGTGTTGGGTCCGTTCGAAGCACGGTTCAATACCGGGACATTGGTATTGAACTGACCGTGACACCTCTGATCGGCTCCGATGGGTCCATTCAAATGCAAATCGACCAGACCGTAGATAACTTGGGGGGCTCTGTAGAAATTGATGGTAATGAACAACCTATCATCACACGGCGGCAGGCCACCTCCTTCCTCACCGTGTCTGATGGTGAACTGATCACCCTGGCCGGATTCCAGGAAGCATTTGCGTCGGAGGGTCAGGATACTGTCGGCATACTTGGAAAAATACCGATTATTAATCTTCTTTTTCGTCCGAAAACAAGTTCCCACCGGCAACAGGAACTTATCTTTTTTATACGGCCAAAGATCTTGAGAACTTCGGCGGAGGCCCACCAAGATGCTCTGGAAAATGCTGCCGGTTTTGGAGATCCTGAATTAGTGAA
The DNA here is from genome assembly GCA_027297085.1 of Verrucomicrobiota bacterium. Classification (GTDB taxonomy): domain Bacteria; phylum Verrucomicrobiota; class Verrucomicrobiia; order Opitutales; family UBA2995; genus UBA2995. The sequence continues at coordinate 1,594 of JAPUIL010000054.1, forward strand.
CAAAGCGCTGAGCGGCGATGTCCAACTTATAGAAGATTACGAAGAAGACTCAGAAAAAGAAATTCCCAAACGGAGAGGATTTAACAAATGAAAAGGTTAATCATTTTTGTGACTGTGATTGCGGCCTGCAATTGTATGCAGGGCCAGAATGCCGTGTCTTTATTGGAAAATTCTCCATTCATGCCACCCAACAAAGGTAAGGAAGACAACAAAACAACCGATGCTGGCCCCGCTTCATTGGCCCGGTTGCAGTTGAGAGGCATTACGTCCATAGATGGTGAGTACATATTCAGCGTTTACAATCCGGATACCCGGGAGAGTAAATGGATACCTAAAGGCGTTGAGGAAGGTGGATTGGTGATCAAGAGTTATGATCCCGTTAGCAATTCCGTGGTCATACACTCCGAGTCTGAAAACCTGTCACGGCAGATGCAGATGAACGATTATGCCGCACCTACCGCGTTGAGAGCTACTCCTACATTGCCCCGGTCTACCCTTACCCGGGCGAGAGCACCTGCAAAGCCGGCAGTCACGCCTACTGGTACGCTAACCCGCACGCTACAGTCGGTACAACGTCCAACGCGCAGGAATCTTGAAACATTACGTGAACGCAGGGCGGAACTTGCCGAGAAATTGCGAAAACAACCGAAACCTGGAAGTTCGGACCAGAAAAAACCTCAAGTTCAGAACCAAGGAGGTAAGCGCTAAGTAGCTTTGGGTTATGGTTTCAGCTAACTTTGATAAAATCCCTTTCCTTGATACTCTGTCGGAAGACGAGCAATTCGAGGTTAGAGAGTCGCATCCGAAGGAGCGATTAAAACTTTTGTCCGACTATTCTGGCCGAACCGTCGAAGAACTATTGGGCAAGGTATCCCAAGCTTCCAGTTTTGATATAGAGGACAATCCTGAATTTGATGCCGAAATAGTACGTGAGATACCTTCGAGGTTTATACATGCTTATCATTGTCTTCCTCTTCTCAATAACGCCGAAAGCCTGGTAATGGGAACCGTATGGCCTCCGGATGGGCTTATGGACGACTGGATGTTTGCCACGACTGGAAAGACCGTATCCTGGAAACTGGTACACCCGGAGTTGGTGAATCGCTTTGTAACCGAATTTTTCGGAGTGGGCTCCGAAAGCTTTGAGGATGAAGAAGATATTGATGAAGTGACGGTCGAAGTCGAGGAGGAGGATCAGGACGCGGCCATCATTCGTTTTGTAAACGAAATTATCCACCAGGCGGTTGAAGATAAAGCTACTGATATTCATATTGAGCCTCAGGCAAAAGAACTAAGAATCCGCTATCGTGTGGACGGTGGGCTGGTCTCCATCCCCGTACCCGATAATCTGAGACGTTATCAGGATGCTGTGATTTCTCGTATGAAGATTATGGCCAAGCTCAATATATCCGAGCGCCGCCGCCCCCAGGATGGCCGAATAAATTACAAAAGTTCTGATAGCGAAATAGATATTCGTTTATCTACTGTACCCACCTTGTATGGAGAGAGTGTCAGCTTGCGTTTGTTGAACAAAAAGTCGAAAC
>JAPUIL010000540.1 GCA_027297085.1 Verrucomicrobiota bacterium
CAGTCCTATAAATGGAAGCAGCATAGACACGCCGGTCATTGGTACCGACTTTTTCCCTACACTTCTGGATCTCGTTGGAATACAGCAGATGCCCCAGCAGCACATGGATGGAGTCAGCTTGATGCCCCTGCTCATGGGGAAGAACATCAAAGACCGCGCCCTTTTCTGGCACTATCCTCACTACAGCAATCAGCGAGGTGATCCTTCGACGATCATCCGCGAAGGGGACTGGAAGTTGATTTACTATCACGAAGATAAACATATCGAACTTTACAATCTGGTTACCGATCCAGGGGAGCACACTGATCTCGCCGGTAACTATCCGAAATTAGAAAAAGCAATGCTGGATAAGTTACTTGCCTGGGCAGTCGAAGTAGACGCGAAATTTCCCACGCCGAATCCTAATTTCAGTAGCCAGTTATTTGAAGCTGAACGAAAGAAAACACGACTCGTCGATAAACCGGCGCTGGAAAAACAACATGCCGAGGTTCTTAATCCTGATTGGTCTCCACCGGGAGGCTGGTGGGAAATCACCGGCAATTAAACAATTTCACCCTATAGATTTATGAAAAACCTAATTATTTTTTTCATCATCAGCCTGGCAGCAATTGCATGCTCATCCAAGGATGGTCAAGTCGAGTCCGATGATATGACGGCTCTTTTTAATGGTAACAGCTTTGACGGTTGGACAATCCGCGGAGGCGGGGCCACTTACGAGATAAAGGACGGAGCCATTGTAGGCATTAATGGCCCGGAGCATAACACTTTTCTATCTACCTGGGACCTCTACAGCGACTTCGTGCTGGAGTTTGATGTAAAGCTGAATGATCCCATGAACTCGGGCGTCCAGATCCGTTCCAAAGCTCGCTGGGAAACAGTCGACGAAAAAGAAATTGAACGAGTCTACGGTCCCCAGGTTGAAATTGAGCAGTCGCCGGGCGAGTCCGGTTATGTTTACGGAGAAAGAGCCGGAGGCTGGATGACACCCAAAGAACAATTGGTGCAACACTCATATTTCAAAAACGATGATTGGAATCACTACAAAATTGTAGCCGACGGTCCGCGCATTCAAACCTGGATCAACGGAACCCAAGTCTCAGACCTGACAGATGAGGAGATCTACAAGGACCACAAGGAAGGCTTTATCGGCCTACAGGTGCATCGCATCGATGCAGACCCGGGAACTCGCTCCGTAGCCTGGAAGAATATTCGCATCCGTGAACTGAATACGGATGGCAAAGCGTGGAAGTCGTTGTTCAACGGTGAAAACCTCGATGGTTGGACAGTAAAAGTAACTGGCTACGACCTCGGAGAAAATCCCGGAGAAATATTTCGCGTAGAGAATGGGGTGATGAAGACCAGCTATGAAGCCTTTGATAGTTTCGATAAACGCTTCGGCCACATTTTCTACAAAGATTCCTACTCTCATTACAAATTCCGCCTGGAGTACCGCTTCTATGGTGAGCAGTGCCCCGGAGGCCCAGATTGGGCATTGAGAAATAGCGGGATCATGGCGCACGGCCAAACTCCTGAATCCATGACCAAGGACCAGAATTTTCCCAACAGTATTGAGATGCAAATCTTGGGAGGAGATCCACCCGCAAAACGCACTTCGGGAAACTTATGCACGCCTGGTACGGATGTCATTTACGAAGGAGAGCTACGGAAAAAACATTGCACCAGTTCCACTTCCAAAACTTACCCCTGGGACGAATGGGTCCAGATTGAGGTCCATGTAAACGGAAGTGGAGAAATCGTGCACTTCATCAACGGGAACGAAGTGATCAGATATACCAGCCCGCAGTTGGATGACGGTACGCTTCTTGAAAGTGGAACCATTTCCATTCAAGCGGAAAGCCACGGAGGGGAGTTCCGGAACATAGAGATCATGGAACTTTAGCGGGCTCCTAACAGTTGTGAGCAAAGGATAGTTTATTTCCCTTAAAATTGTAAGAAACAGTATAAGTCAGTACCCAAGGAGTAATCGTTTTACTCACAACTTCGGGTTGACATGCCGAGTGTTTCTAGATCTCGGCTCAGATACGCACATAAGTACGCTCCATCGCCTATCAGTCGTTAAGTCGACATCTCAACTCCGTAGGAACCCGCTAGAACAGATTGTACCTCTCCGAAAGTATGGAATGCGAATCACTCTTCTATAAGCAATCTTGTTCGCGACCCGAACGTCTGTGGATTTACTAATCGCGAACAAGTTTGCTCCTACATTTTTTAAGCCACCCATTTCATTAATTTTATCCAAATCAGGTAGGGCCATTGCGTCCCCGTAATGCCGGTTTCTGCAAAGTAAAAATCGGCAGAGCTGGAAGCTCTTTCCCTACCAATGTAAGATTAGGAGGATGATAGCGACCTTCAGCCGTTTCTACAATCGCGGCATGGTCATTGCGCCATCGACCATAATTACCTGGCCGGTAGAGTATGAGAAGTCGCCGCGTGCGAGCGAAGCAACCGCTTTGCCAACATCTTCCGGATAACCCCAACGTTTTGTAACACACAAACCTTCTGCAATCAGTTTGTCATATTTCTCGATCACGCTGGAGGTCATGTCAGATTTAATAATTCCCGGACAAACTTCATAAACAGGAATATCGTATTCACCCAATCTGGAGGCAAAGAGCTTGTTCATCATACTTAATCCGGCCTTGGCGATACAGTAGTCAGCCCGGTTGGTAGAAACTATGGTAGAGGAAATCGAAGTGATATTAACGATGCATCCTTTAAAAGAATCATCCGCCTCCTTGGCTTTGACCATGTCGTTGGCAATTGCCTGGCTGAGAAAGAAGGCTCCTTTTAAGTTGGTAGCCATTATCAAGTCAAAGTTCTCCTCCGTGGCCTCAAGTAGATCCAAGCGCCCAGGAGAAGTAATACCGGCGTTGTTGACCAGGAGCTGAATGGCTTCACCAGCAAAATTGCGGGCCACTTCCAGTATGTGCGAACGACCTTCATGAGATCCTACGTCGCCTTGGGCATAAGCAGCCTGCACGCCTTTTGAGCGTAAAGTTTCCAGTGCTTCACTAACGCCCTCTTCGGGCCGCATACCATTGATGACCACATTCCAACCTTCATCAGCCAGTTTGGATGCAATTCCAAAGCCGATTCCCCTCGAGCCTCCAGTAATAATCGAAGTTTTCATTTTTTATCCTTAAGGTTAGTGCATTAAACCAAGTCTTCAACATCGAGCCATTTGCGCTCTTTCCAGCTCTTGAGACCGAGGTCGGCAAGCTGCACACCCTTGGCGCCTTCTAGCAGGGTCCAGCGGAACGGCTCATCCAAAACCACGTGTTTCAGATAGAGCTCCCATTGAACTTTGAACGCATTTTCGTAAACTTCCTGCTCAGGAACCTTCGACCAGTCTTCATAGAAGTCCACGGGTTGCTCGATATCAGGATTCCAGACCGGCTTGGGCGTGTTGCTGTAGTGCTGAATGTAGCAGTCACGCAGCGTAACCAAGGCAGAACCTTTCTCTCCATCCACATGTAGAGTAAGTAAATCATCCCGACGAACACGTGTCACCCAGGATGAATTGAAGTTCACTATGATTTCTCCATCCGGCCCATCGATCTCAAACATGGAGTAGGCCGCATCGTCGGCAGTAGCTTTATAGGTCTTACCTGATTCGTCCACCCGCTCCTTGATGTGAGTGGCTCCTCGGCAGTTCACGGATCTTACCGGGCCAAACAAGTTGTCCAAAACATAACGCCAGTGGCAGAGCATATCGATGA
>JAPUIL010000541.1 GCA_027297085.1 Verrucomicrobiota bacterium
AGTCCATACCCATTCTGACAACGGCGAACAACACTATGGCCGGGGACATCCAGAAACTCGCGGGCAGCACACGTGTTTTTAAACTGGGCGATATGATGGGTCAGGCACTCGCCCGTCGTGTTTCGGTTGGTGATGCGGGCCAACATGTAATCGGCAAATTTGACAAACTGCTTATTGCTGAAGCCACCGCTGCTGGCACGCCACTTGTCGGCCAAACGCTGGCCGAAGCCGCCCTTCGCGAAAAGGCCGGGATTTCTGTGGTCGGTGTTTGGGAACGAGGTCAGTTTCAATCAGCCGGACCCGGTACGAAGATTACTCGCAACACCGTTCTTGTGATGGCCGGGTCTGCCGAGCAGATCGATCGGTATGACGAACTTTACCGAATCGACCAAATAAGTCATAGCCCTGTGGTAATCATCGGAGGTGGGCGCGTGGGGCGTGCAATCGGCGACGCCTTAGATCAAAACAACATAGATTTTCGAATTGTTGAGCTACTCCCGGAAAGAGTCCGCCGCTTCGGGGAACGGGCGATCATCGGTGACGCCAGCGCGCTCGAAGTTTTGAAAAAGGCAGGCATCATTGAGGCGGCTGACCCAGCGGTTATCGTTACCTCACACGATGATGAAACAAATGTTTATCTTACTATCCTCTTCCGAAAGCTGCGACCGGATATCCAGATCATCAGCCGGGCAGTTCACGATCGCAATGTCTCGACGCTTCACCGTGCCGGTGCTGACTTTGTAATGTCCTACGCATCCATGGGAGCGAACATCATTTTCAATTTCCTAAAACGTAGTGACATATTGATGATCGCTGAGGGTCTTAACATCTTCAACGTAAAGCTGCCGAAGGAGCTGATTGGCAAATCTCTGATTGAAGCCGACATAAGAAACAAAACCGGTTGTACCGTGATTGCGGTTCAGCAAAATGGTAAGCGCCAGATTAATCCTGATCCGACCCGAAAGTTAGAGCGGGGGGAAGAATTTTTGCTGATCGGTAATGCAGAATCGGAAGCCAAGTGGTTTGATGCTTTCGGCAAAGGAAAAGGAAGCTAAATTGGTCAAGCGACCCACCGGGTCCAGGCCGTCCATCCGAAAAATACCAGGGTAGATACTAAAACAACCACCGTTAACGGATGGTTCTTTGTTTTGCCTACCCAGCTGCTACGACCATTCAGAATTAACAATACCACCGCCAGAATAGGAATGAATGCGGCGCCAATGATGGCATTCACTTTTTGCAGCTCCCTGAATTGGAAAAACAACCCAAGCATGGGAATAAACGCCAGGCCGAACAGGTAGGCCCGGTAGGGAAGAGATTGTGTGTTGATTAGCACTCCCTTGATTTCATCCACTTGCACCGAAGGTCGGCTGAGGAACAAACGCCAGATGTCGGCGAATAAATAGGGCACTGCCTGCCAGACTCCCAGCAAACTACTGAATATCGCACCGAATGCCCCGATAAGGAAAATCCAGCGCCCGATCGGACCCAGCGATGATTCAAGTGAATTCGCCAGTTCCACTATCAACCGAGCTCCACTGCCTTCGATGGTTACCGTGCTTCCGATAATAACCAAAGCGATACCAAAGATCGCGATCATGGCATAGCCGACTCCCAAATCCACGCGGCATATACTCAGGTTACCTAAGCCACTGCGGCCTTCTTCCGCAATCCAGTAACCATAACACAATACGGTTACAGTACCGCCGACTCCCCCCATGAGTGCTACGGTCCAGGCCACCCCTTGGCCTTCGAAATCGGGAATACTGGGAATGAAGAGTCCTTTCAATACTTCGACTGGGCCCGGCATTACAACAATGGCGCTGACCACTACCGTAACAAACATGACCCCAATACATGCTCCCATGATCTTTTCGAACAACTTAAATCCACCCCGCAAAACCAGAATCAGTCCGACCAGGCTGGATATTATGCCAAAGAATATTTTCGCGGTGACGGGATCCTCGAAAACAGGAATCAGGGCATGGAGGGCTACGCCGCTTGCACTAATCAATGCCGATCCCACATAAAACGACCAAATCAGCAGATAGGGTAAAAATAACCAGCCTACGATTCTTCCAAGGTGCCGTTCGGTTCCTTCCAGTAGAGTTTGTCCCGTGGCCAGTTGCCAGCGCGCCAATCCCTCCGTCAAAACAAACTTAAAAAATGCGCCTACCAGGACAGCCCAGAGGATGGCCGTGCCCAAATGGCTACCCGCAAAACCGGCTGAAGACAGATCACCCGCGCCAACGCCCGTGGCCGCGATCAGGATGCCCGGCCCGATTATTTTCAATATCCCGGGCTTTTTTCGCTGGATAGTGTCGTCTTCCATTTTTGAAGCTAAAATTTAAACTGAATCGATATGCTCGCCAAAATAGTATCCAGGAGGTTCGCGCGGTGAGCGGTTCCGCGAAGCTGGGAGCTTTTAATCTAACCCGTGGTAGGGATCTTGTTGTCGGTGGTCAGCATGAGGACCGGGACTTTGGTTTTAACCCAGGCGCCCTGTTCTTTGAAAAAACGTGCTGGAACGACTTCACAGGTTTCACCGATGGTCTGAACTGGAATCTTCCGACCTTTGGGCGAGGCATTGTAGTCGTAAGCTGCGTTGATGAGTCGGTCCTGAGTGGTAGCCGGAGAATCGTCCTCGGGAATTTGCACGACCCAGCCGGTGTGATCTTTACCCTGCAAAGATCCTTGTGGATCTGAGATGAGGACGCACCACTGTTTTTTGATTGGGGGAGGTCTGTCCTCGTCCACCTGATTTTTGAGTTCGATTTCGATATCGTCCATGATACGGGAAACCACCCGGATATCGAGTTCGTTGCGTTGAAGGATCAGTCTGATCAGCTCGGTGTCTACTTTAGCCATGTGTATTTGATTTAGGAAAACGATGAAAATAGAACGTTCACCATAAAGAATCCAATAATCAAAAAACAAATAGTAAGTTTTGAAACATAGGCGGCAATGGTTCCCAGGAAACTTCCCCAACCAACCCGGCTGGCTCGTTGCAGATTTTCTCCGTTGATGAGTTCCCCGGCCAAAGCGCCCATGAAAGGCCCAATCAGTAGCCAGAGGAAAAAAGGAGGTATGAGGAATCCGATAAATCCGCCAACCAGGGCGCCGATACCACCGAGTCGAGAGGCCCCAAACTTCTTAGCGCCCAAGAGCGCCAGAATATAATCCAGTAAGAAAGTTATCCCTACAAATACACCTGCAACCAATATCAACCACCAGTTGGCCGAGGAATCTGGTACCCAGAGTTTATGAATAACCATACCTGCCCAAACTATGGCTGGGCCGGGTACGATAGGCAGGATACAACCGATGAGACCGACCATAAAAAAGCTGCCGAGTACAAGGAGGGCGAGAATGGGTTGGGAAGCTCCCCACCAATCGCCAGCTTGTGTAATAAATGAAGACCACCAATCCATATATTTTATCTCTTAAAATCGACTCAGCAAATACCTTTACCTGTTTCGTGTTAACCCACAGGCTTTTGTTTAAGTCGCAACATTCTTTTCTATGAGTTCTTCACACATTAGCCGTCGTTCCTTCATGAAATCTGCGGGCGTTATCTCCGCCGGGTTTTTAACCATGCAAACGGCGGTCGGGGCGCTCGAATCAGCAGAAGCGCTACCCATTTCTACCGCATACGGCCCTCTCATAGAAGACCCCGCCCGAATATTGGACCTTCCCAGAGGATTTAACTACCAAGTGCTTTCACGTGTAGGACGGGAAATGAGCGACCATTTAGTAACGCCGGGAAATCACGACGGCATGGCGGCATTTGCCGGTCCGCGTGGTCGAATTGTTCTTATTTGTAATCACGAATCAAACTCGGACCAGCATCTGGCCAGTCCGTTTGGTATTCATAACCGCCTGCTTGGGAAGGTAAAAAAAGACCGCCTCTACGATTATGGTTTTGGTGAAACTCCAGCGTTGGGCGGAACCACCACGCTGATCTACAATCCGAAAAGCCGGAAGGTGGAAAGAGAATATCTAAGCCTTGCTGGGACTTGTCGAAATTGTGCGGGAGGTGCAACTCCATGGAATTCTTGGGTTACCTGTGAAGAAACGGTCATTCGTGCGGATGAGGGTGTTGAAAAGGATCATGGCTACAATTTTGAGGTACCAGTATCATCCAGGATCCGTCTAGCCGATCCAATTCCACTTACCGAAATGGGGCGCTTTAATCATGAAGCCATTGCGGTCGATCCGGTTTCTGGCGTAGTTTACGAGACAGAAGACCGAGGAGATGGATTGATTTACCGTTATATACCTAATGTACCTGGAAAACTGGCAAAGGGAGGGAAATTGCAGGCACTGGCTATCAAGGGATGGTCGAGTTGTGATACCCGGAATTGGAAAGACCTGACCACCGATGAATTTCCATTGGGTAAGTCATTTGATGTGGAATGGATCGACTTAGATAACGTGGATTCGCCCGACGACGATCTTCGTTACCGCGGTTTTAAGGCCGGTGCGGCACGATTTGCCCGAGGCGAAGGAATATATTTTGGCAATGAACGCATTTATTGGGTCTGCACCAATGGCGGCAAAATATTGAAGGGGCAAATATTCACCTATGTTCCAAGTCCCTACGAGGGTACGGAGCAAGAGAAGGATGCTCCTGGCACAATCGAACTCTACTTGGAGCCAAACAATAGTGAGATTGTTGAAATGTGCGACAACCTGGATGTTACTCCAGATGGTGGACTACTTCTGTGTGAAGATGGAAAAGAAGATAATTTTTTAGTAGGCGTCACTCCGGATAGTAAGTGGTTCAAGTTGGCGAGGAATGCTACAGGACCGAGCGAGTTTGCCGGTGTTTGTCATTCGCCCGATGGTAAGATCGTATTTGCGAACCTGCAAAAACCGGGACTTACCGTTGCCATCACCGGGCCATTTCAATGGGTGTAGGTATTATATAGAACTCCCAAGTTGCCGTTTAGTTAATCGCTAAGTTTGGCGAACCTCCCCGATCGACGACTTTATATTTTGGAATTGTTTGCCTTCAGGATCATTTTAATTGTAACTTCAGATACTATTTACGCCGTTAGCTCTTTTGAGTCTCATACCAACCATTAGCTCTATGCGCACTTCAATAAGCCCTAAAGTTCTTGCCTCGTTTCTTTCAATCCTCCTTTTTGCTCAACCAATCCTGGCTACGTGCGGTGGTGGCGGCGGCGGTGGTTTCGGAGGAGCCGCTGGTGGAGCACCCCGCGTGTATAAAGTTGCCTGGAAAATGTTGGCTGCCGATAAACTGCTGCCGAAAATGTCTGAAGCGGCGCTGTTGGTGCTTTGGTTTCCTCCCAATGCTGCAGATTTTAAGAAGTCAAAATTGCAAAAAGCCAGGGGACTAGCGCTTGGCGGATCCCGCTGCGTTGCGGATGTGGTTATAAATCCACGGAATCAGCCGATGTATGAGAAATACCAAATGGCGGCTGGGCAGGAAGCGGTCGTTCTGATTTCAGGTGATGGGTCCGAATT
>JAPUIL010000542.1 GCA_027297085.1 Verrucomicrobiota bacterium
AACATAACTGAAAACCCGGTACACATACGCGACCTCGGAGCCACCATTCTCAATCGATTCGGCATCGATCATGAAAGATTGAGATTCAAACACCAGGGCCTCGACCTGCGGTTGACCGGCGTTGAAGAAGCGCATGTAGTCAAGGACATCCTGACTTAAAACCATTTCGGTATTGAGGGAACGCAGGGGTCCTACCAATTATCAGTCAAAGAATCGCGGCGTAAAACCGCTCTTACAAAAAACTTTCGTTAATGACTAAAAAACTACTTACCATTTTAAGCGCTTTTGGGGCACTGGTTCTGGCAGTATTTTTCATTTCTAATCCTCTGACGGGTGAGGAACATTCGGAGCTACTTCGATTTATCGGCAGATTCCATCCGGTTGTCCTTCACCTGCCTATTGGATTTTTTGTGATCCTGGGGATCCTGGAATTAGGTGCGCTCTTTGCCGTTACTTCTAAGCTTAAGGCGTCGATTCCAATCGTCCTTGTTCTCACAATTTTGGCGACTCTATTCGCGGTATTCACTGGCTTGTTACTGGCATATAGCAGCGGATCCAACGAGCCGTTGGTAATATTTCATATGCGGGCCAGTCTTCTACTTGGAATCCTCATCCTGGCGATGGGCGTCCTAAAATTACACAGCCAAAAACTAGCCACAGCTTTAGCTTACAAAATCACACTCGTGGCAACATTGGTCCTACTGTTTGTAACCAGTCACAATGGGGGTTCGATTACGCACGGCGAAGACTACCTCACCAAATACATGCCGAATAACATGCGCTCCTTGTTCGGACTTGAAGTAGTAGAGAAAAAATTCGTGGCTTCCGTAGATGACTTGGTCGTCTACGCAGACTTAATCCACCCCATCCTCGAGCAAAACTGCATTACTTGTCACAACCCCGACAAGCTGAAGGGTGAGTTAAACTTGGAAACCATCGCAGGTTTATTAAAAGGCGGCGAAATGGGCTACGCAATCGCCGCTGGTAACCTGGACGACAGCGAACTTTACTTCAGGATTACTCTGCCATACGACGATGAGGATTTTATGCCTAGTGAAGGAAAACCACCACTTAGCGACACGGAAGTGGCAGTCATTGCTTGGTGGATCGAAGAGGGAGCGGATGCGGAGCTGACCGTTGCAGCATACAAAAATATACCACCCCTGGTGGAAGCTTATAGTCAGAAAATTTTTGGTTCCATGGTGTCTGATGAGGATTTGGAGAAACGGGAACAAGAACGCCTGCAGCTCTATTCACAATTGGCCGATGTGCATAAAAATCTTGGTATCCTGATCCTGCCGACAGAACCAAAATCTTCCCATTTTTCAGTCGAAACCTTTGCTGTTCAGAAAACTTTCGACGACGAAGCCTTGGCGCAGTTGGAGCCTTTTGCCCATACAATCGTGGAAGCCGATTTCAGCAGCACTCAGTTAACAGATCAAGCATTGCTTACTTTGGCCAAATTTGAAAACCTGCGAACGCTTAATTTAAGTAAGACGCAAATTGCAGGTCAGAATATCGCCAATCTCGCGCAGCTTGAACATCTCGAGTCCCTCAATTTATACGGCACTCCCCTTACTACCGAGACGGTTGCTGAGTTATCGCAGTTCACTCAACTGAAGAATCTCTACCTTTTCCAAACAGATCTGTACGAGGATTCGATAATAGCTCAGCTCAAAGAAGCATTGCCCGAGTGTAATTTTGTGCTGAATTAATTTTTGTAGAAGCGGCTTTCTTTAGTCCTCCACTTTGTCGCGTAGAAGCCTGGGCGAAAGCGGAAGCTGAAAACAACGGATGGAACGCCGCGATACATTGATTTTTTAGCCACGGATCACCGATCTTCACGGATTTTAAAACCGTTTTTTATTTAAATACTTTATCCGTAATCAAGACCCTGTGGCAGAGACCACAGGGTATGAAAGACTTAAACAACGTACCAAATGTCCACTTTCTACCTATCATTCTCATTTCTTCCAAATGACGGAGCGGACACCTTTGATGTTCTGATCGGCAGCAAGCTACCTCCTACAATTCGAATTGCATATCCAAGTGTAGGAGGCAGCTTGCTGCCGATTTCGGGATGCTCAAACTTTCCCTTCAGTCACCGACCCCGTGGCAAGACCACAGGGAATAACAAGTTTAATCTGTGGAAATCTGTGGCTAATGGGAAAACCGATTTCCCCTAAAATCAGACTGGAAGTCCTGACAACTCTTCCTCAAATTAATGCCTTATGTCTACGATTACACTGAAAGCTCCTGTCGATCTCGGCATTGTTCCTACTCACATCAAATTCGTTGGTGGACTCGTTCCCGACGAAAATGGCAAATTGCCTCGCGGTGAAGATGGCCGCCTGCTATCAGTCGTCGAGGTGGGGCATATCCAGGAACAGTCGCCTGTTCGCATAACATCGGTTCAGGTTCCCTTCTTCCCAGGATTGAATCAGGAAGATTGCGATGAATTGTTCACCGGAATCAAATCCATGGGACTGAAACCCCTGACCATTATGATGGTGGCGGGAGGAAATCCAATGGATCCAGCCGATGAAGATATTGTTACCTCTATGCTGGTAGCAGGACTCGAGGCGGCTAAAAAATACGGCATTGAACACGTCTCCTCCACCTCCATCGAGGAATGGATGAAACCGGGTGCCCAAACTTTAACCGGAGATGATTTTGATGCTGCCGTGGCCCAGTTAGCAAAATTGCATGCCCGGGCCTGCCAGGAAGCCGGTGCACTTGATAGCTGCATAAAAG
>JAPUIL010000543.1 GCA_027297085.1 Verrucomicrobiota bacterium
TTAACTCATTGTTTCTAATGAAAAAAATGGCGTCCCCAAGAGACATTGTAGCGCTAACCCGCTGACCGTACCCCTGAGCATCGAAATAGCTCGAAAACCGCACCATTCCCCGGCGTCGGGCCTCCATGGGTTCCAAATCCACTACAGGAGGCCATTATGACGGCAAAAACTGCCCTAATCGACTTTGCGCTAGCGCACGGCTGGGATGACGAGTATGTGGAGACCTTGGAGAAGGCCCTAAGCGATCGCACCAGGACGGAATTGAGAGGCTTGGCGCTTTTTTCGGTGAGCGACACTGCCCGCCACTCGAGTACTGCCAACTTGCGGCGATGCTCTTGGAGTCGTACTCCGACTTAGAAATTGTTTAGCCGGTCACGGGCCCCGGTAGGATTGATTCCAATAACTCACGGAGTTCGTCGAAACGTCTGGGGTCTCTCTCTAGTAGCGTCCGCGTCAATTCGGCGGCATGATGAAGATGCGTGAGTTAGACAACCTGGTGATTCCTCCTAATGGTCAGGCACAGTTCACGCCTGGTGGGAAGCATTTGATGATGAAGGGACCACGCGTATTTTTACAGAGCGGCGAGAGCGTCGATCTGACATTAATCTTCGACTCAGGAGTGAGGCAAACAGTGGCTGTCAGGGTTGCTGCAAAGAGGGTAAGAAAACGCCCGCCAAATACGAAAAAGGGGCCTGATCCAATCGGTCTCACCCCTTTTTGTTTATTGGCGAATCGAGGTGACCGGGAAGGCGGCAAGGACGGAATCCCTGCAGTTCGTTTCCAGGCGAATTCCGTCCGGACACACCGTGCCTGAACAATCGCCTGTTGAGGTAAAGCCAGTCTGATACGTCGCGTTATAGTAACTCGTAATGTGTTGCGCGGTAATCGTACCGCTGCCTGACGACTCGAATCGAACTCCGTACGGCAAGACGCCCCATCTGCGGAAGTTAAATCTATTGTCGTTCAGGGTAATCTCAGAGACATTATCGGGTTGTCGATATCGCGCCAGACACCGTCGATGGCCTTTGTGATGCTGTCCACGAAATCGGCGCCTGTTTCAATGTTCTCGACATCCCTGAAGCACTGGCTCGGCCCAAAATGCCCGACCAGTTTGTCGGCCAAACGGCCTCCATATCCCGAACCTTCTCCGTGTCTGCAGTAGCAGATGAAGATTCTCGGCTACCTTCTTCGTCGACTCACATCAAGAACATTCATGACGTGCCTCCTGCCTTATTCTCAAGTGCGTAGAACGCATTGGCAAGCTCCCACGGGACCGGTGGCTTGAATTGAACCAATACTCGAGCCAGATGGCGTGTTGAATGATTTCGGGCAGAAATCGGTGGCGTTTGTACATTGTGGTTGATTTTTTGTCCAACAATTACGATTTGTCGCCACTTAACTTGTCAATACCCTGCTTGCCAGCGGTCACGTTTTGGTCCCATGATAAGCACTCACTAAATTAGGAAATCCACTTGAATTTCACATGGTTGTGCAGTTTTCGTGTTAGCTTGATGGAAAACTTTCAAGGCGGAGTAACAGTGTGAGTTATCGTATAGGCTTTGTGCTCTCCACTGGTCGAACAGGCACAGTCTTTATAGCTAAGAAACTCAGTCAACTGTTTCCGGATATCTTAACTGTGCATGAACCCGGCATGAGTCGATATCAGTACTTGTTGGGGAATTTTTCCAGGCAATGGCCAATCGTCACTCCATTTCTCCATCGCTGGTTTTGGTTCAGCCGGCCCGAGATCCACAATAATAGAGAGGGCTACCCGCAGGGGTATATCGAGATCAACCCATTTCTCTCGTCATTTTCCGACGTACTTTCGGAACTGGAAGTTCCACTCCGAATCGTTCACGTAGTACGGCATCCATATACCTGGATATCCTCGATGTCCGATTTCAAAGCAAGCGGTTACCGAAAGACCTTCATCAATTACCTGCCGTACAATCAGCCAGTTCCACCGGGTGAAACCGCAAGAAATCATCTTGAGCGCTTGGCATGGCGATGGCGACTGTACAACGAAAATATTGTTCGGCTCAAACAGGAAGCAACCAGCTTTTCGCAGGTGAAGTTTGAAGAACTTTTTGGCGACGATACTGCGAATGCGGCGAAAGCTTTCCAAGAAATTCTGAAGACGTTCGAGCTTGAAGATATTGTCCACGGTCGATTTGACGAAAGAACGAAGGAAAATGCCAACCCCAATCCTAAGGGGACGATCTCCCTGAATGACCGCATTGCACCGCAGGAACTCGAGCGAATCCGCAATATTGTTTCTCCAATCGCAGAGCAGCTGGGGTATGAGCTTTGACTTCGGCAGGTAACACCTTTGCTCTGAAAAATCGCAAGGGATGGGCGGTTTCCATACTGTTCTCTGTGGGACTGTTGTTCGTGTTGTTTCGTAGCGTTGACGATCAGATTCTATCTGATTTGGCAGACCGCATGGAACCGTCGTGGCTGGTTCTGGTCGGCGGTCTGTATTTCCTGACATTTTGGAGCAGAGGAATGCGTTACCGGAACCTCTTGAAATTTCAAAATGAGTCAGCGGGATCGAAGTACTTGCATCTAAGCTTAATGCATCACTTGTACCTGATCATCTTACCGGCAAGGGCAGGAGAACTGATTTTCCCCTGGTTAAGCCACTCCATCCTGGGTTCAGGCCGAACGCTTAACTTGCTTGTGCTGCTAATCGCCCGGCTTTTTGATTCCTGCTTTATTTTTGTTTTTATCGCCTGGGGTTTGTTTGCAGCTTTGTTACCAAACGCCCCGCTATTTCTAAATCTGGCGGCATCTCTTCTGGCGGTCATTTTCCTTTTGCTCGGCATTAGATATCAAATAATGATAGGAGGGCTTCTGAAGCTAGCATCGATTCTCAAACGGCAGCGTCATATTCGCGGGTTTTTCACACGCATTCATTCGCAATTACTGGAAGCTCAATCGCTACTGCTAGAGCAGCACGATGCAAAAAATCAGTTCTTATTTTTTCTGTGGACCAGCCTTTCATGGCTCGTCTCTGCACTGGGATTGTGGAGCCTGTTCAAAGTCTATGGTTACACCGTAGAACCAGGAATAATCATTTTTTTATTAGGTGGCATCAATGTAATTGGCGTCTTAGGCGTCTTTAGTATCGGTGGGCTCGGTATCGCCGAATTGGGATTAGCCGGGATGCTGATCTTGATTGGTTTTGATGTTCAGACAGGGATCGCCCTTGGCTTGGGAGTTCGATTGAGTATGGTAGGAATTTCTCTGGTGGTGATAGCGTTATCGGAAGCCACTTTGTCAATAATCAGGGTCCGGATGGGTGCATTGCAGTGAGAGATGATCCGCCTGATTTTGACTATTCGGAATACGATGAAGATCCAGACGGCAGCAGTCTGTCAGGCAAAGTGATGAAAGCAGGACACATTGCTCTTGAGGCTCCATATGGAGAAGGTGACTATTTTGGGAAAATCATAGAGGTCGGTGCTGGACACGGGGGCCACTACAAGCTGATTGGACACCAGTTTGAACGCTACACGATGACAGACCATGGCGATTACTGTCTGTCGATACTCGAAAACAAGTACGCACGGGAAGAAAAAGTTAGCAC
>JAPUIL010000544.1 GCA_027297085.1 Verrucomicrobiota bacterium
GCACTCCTGCAAACATGGAATAGCACGCGCGTTTTGGAATACCTGTTATCACGTCCCGATGTTGATCCGGAACGGATAGGAATGACCGGCGGCTCGGGTGGCGGAACTCAGACTTTTGTCTTAACAGCAATCGATGATCGCATCACTGTATCCGCTCCTATAGTACAGGTATCTGCACACTTTTTCGGTGGATGCGTTTGCGAGAGCGGCATGCCTATTCACAAAAGTGAGCGTCACCAAACCAACAATGTGGAGTTTGCCGCCATGGCTGCGCCCCGCCCTCTCCTACTCGTTTCAAACGGCTCAGACTGGACGCGTAACACACCGCGCATCGAATACCCTTATATTCAAACCGTCTATGCACTCTACGACGCTGAACACAAAGCTGAACATGTCCATTTCCCAACCGAAGGCCATGATTATGCCTATTCAAAACGAACTGCGGTGTATCCATTCTTCGCGCACCACTTTGGTCTGAGTTACAAATCAATACCCTACAACAATGGTTTCGATGAAACCTTCGTCACCATTCTGCCACCGGAAATGCTTCACGTATTTAACGACAAGTACCCGCGCCCTTCCGGTGCACTTATAGGCGACGATGCCGTGATGGAGTATTTAGGATTTAAATACACTCCTTCCGAATAGTTTTTGAACTCCCTATTGAGGAAAAAGTTGAGACAAGATTTTCTGAAAGTGCTCATACTATCTATCATAAGATCCGCCTACGCGATAAGGTGACCCATAAGAAGAAGACTGCCGGTTATCACTGTTACTACCACCGTAACCTACAAAACCTCGGTAAGCTCCATTTTCTATATACCTCACAAATTGGTACTGCTGAGCCGGCTCAATCTCGTCCAAACCAATACCTGCAAACACCTGATAATTTGTTTCGTAATTTTGTTGAGGAACTTGTTTACGAGACGCGATCATTAGTTCAACCACAATGACCAGGCCTTCGTGTTGAACTTGAAACTGACCAGGAAGCCGCGAATAAGCATCCAAATCTGCGAGTGAAATTTTTATAATATCTTTAGTCCGGCGGGGCTTTTGAAAACGAGGAAACAAGTATAGTTCATTATCGGTCAGCGCCTAAATACCTTTAGTACCCGAAATCCTTTCACTCCGCGGCTCCTTAAGGTAGCGATAGCCGCAATAATTGAGCTGTTGCAGATTCATTGTTTCTACGCCCAAGTATGCAGCCAGTTTCTCCCCATGTTTTTCGACACTTAAGTCTTCAAACTCACAACCGGCAAAAAGGAAAACGATGGCACAAAATAAGAGAAGTCTCAAATTATTTATAACATTTGTGATTAAGTTCAGGACGAGAGCTTCAATGTTTTATTTATTAAAAAGCGAGGGGCTGGTCGATCAGCGCCAGTACCGATCCAGATCTTGGTTATAAAAACTATCCCCCCAATTAGGCTGATTACGCTGACTGTTCCTTTGATAATTCTCAGCCCTACTACGCCCACTTTTTCCAGGGTAATAACGTCCAGTGTATCGCGGGATATCAGTTAATTCTGTTACTTCATAGGTGGGCACTCCTGCCTGGGCAATTAGTTGATATACATTTTCGACTTCTTCAGGATTCACATAGCCATCATACACAGGATCGAATTCCAGCACGATGGTGTCATCACCATACGGTATATGAATTTGAGAGGCGATTTTTGAAACGCCATTCATATCGGCATATGAATAGGTGGAAAATTCTTTGGAAAAAAGATGCTTGTTGTGGCGCGCTACTAAACAGAGTTCGTCATCGGTGAGAACGACCACGCCTTTCAAGGTTACAACCTTTAGATCCTTGAATTCGATTTTGGCGATGAAGTCGCCGTAGCTTAGATACTTTATATCCGAATCTTTTACCCCCAACCGAGGAGCAAGGCTTTTACCATGTTGGCTTACACTTAGCTGGGAGGCACAACCACCCAAAAGAATGGGGATAAGGATCAGGAGAAACTGCAGAAACCCTTTCATGAAGAAGGAGCGTGCCAATTAGTAACAACTCAGTCAACGGAGAAAACCAAGGTGTTACCCTGCTTTTCCACCGAAACATCCGGCCAACTTCCTTAATTGATATCGCTTAGTTACATGGACCTCTCCCCTTTTTTCCCTTTTCGGCAGCAAGCTACCTCCCACTACGACATACTTGTGCTTGTGTGCGTCGATACCGAGCTTGATAACTTCGCCTAAGAAGTTAGTGTTAGTATTTAGTGATATGGGAGTATTTTTTTGTTTTGTCATGACTTTGCCAGATTAGGACGTGTTTACGTCTCTGGAAAAGCTCCCATGTCATCTACCCTTTAAATAACATGAAACAGCATATCAATATCCTGCTCATCGCATTTCTAATCGCAAACATAGCCTCCGCAAACGACCCACACATCCCGTCAAACTGGACTGAAGGCTACGTCAACGCCAACGGAATCCGAATTCACTACTGGCGCACGGGCGGGGACAAACCACCTCTAATAATGGCGCATGGCTACTCGGATGACGGTCTTTGTTGGACCGCAATAGCCAAAGAGCTGAACGAAGAATACGACGTCATACTTCCCGATGCGCGTGGCTTTGGTTTAACGGATCCGCCTTCCCAGTCGGAACCGGCCGACGTCCAAGTCGAAGACCTGGCTGGATTCATTAAAGAACTGCAGCTCGAAAAACCTATCATGCTCGGCCACTCCATGGGCAGCTCGTCGGTTGCCTGGTTTTCTGCACGTTATCCCGATGTTCCCAAGGCCTCCATTCTTGTGGATCCGCGCCTGGTTTCGAGAACGCCAGAAGAGTCCGCCGCACGTAATTCTTCACCTATCGAAACCCGGGTTGCTGCCATCCTAAAACGCAACAACACCAGCTACGAAGAGTTGTTTGATTTTCAAAAAGAACGGAATCCCCATTACAGTTTTACCGAGATCCATTTCTGGGTACTGTCAAAGCAGCTGTATCACCCGAATACCGCTTACCGAAACAGCGATGCTCGACCTACCATGACTGAGCTGTTTGCGAAAACCACCTGCCCGACCCTAATCCTCAAGGCCGATGATCAAGGCGAGCTTCGAAAAGAAAACAAGGAAGTTGCCGCCGTCCTGAAAGATGGCCAGCTCGTCCACGTCGAAGGCGCCCGACACAGTGTCCACCGTGACCAGAAGGATAGATTTCTCGGTGCGCTCAACGCATTTCTGGAAAATCTATAATACTACACATTTTTTTATTCCTCCTTCAGCCTTCAACCTTCATCCTTCAAATCATGAATAGACGAACCTTTCTCACCTCCGCAGCCGTAGCTGGCTCAGCATCACTCCTTAGCGCCGCCGCCCACAAAGCCGGCGAACAACGCTTTCACGAGCTCATCCGTTTCGAAGTACTCAACAACTCCAAGCGAGGCCAGCTAGAGAAATTCCTCGGAGACACCGTCATCCCCGGACTCAACAAACTTGGCTGCAGTCCAATCGGCGTATTCCGCCCCAAGTACGGCGCCCGTGGCAGTGAGGTTTACATGCTGGTTCCGCACGCGAACATCGAATCGTTTCTTACTGTCTGGGATAAACTGGAGGCAACAGAAGCCTACCAGGCAGCGGCAGACAGAGAAATGGAAGACCCGCTCTATCAGCGCATGGAGTCCTCTCTCATGAAAGCCTTCTCCGGCATGCCAAAAGTTGAAATCCCATCCGCCATCGAAGGTCACAGGGGCCGCATCTTTGAGCTGCGCAGATACGAGAGTCACAATCGCCTCAAGGGAACACGCAAAATCGAGATGTTTAACGAAGGCGGTGAGATTCAGATCTTCCGCGACGTTGGCTTACATCCGGTCTTTTTCGGTCAAACCGTAGCCGGACCGCTCATGCCGAACCTCGTTTACATGCTCGCATTTAAAGACATGGAGCAGCGTGACAAACACTGGAAGCAGTTCTCCAGCAGCCCTGCCTGGGCGGAACTTAAGAAAGAAACCAAGTACAATGGCACCGTTTCGACCATCACCGACGTCATCCTGTCGGCGTCCGGCGTTTCTCAGATATAACGGCGAACACTTCTGTCCGCTGCTTCGCTATTAAAAGATAGAACTGAGGCTCGCCAAATGTAAGATCAGAGGAAACGTTTGAGAGAGAGAGAGAGAGAGAGAGAGTCGATGAATCCTATTCGTAGTGAGGTCATAAATAAAAATAAGAAAATTTTTATCACGGCCTTCCTTTTTCTATACGTCGCGCAAGGGCTCGTTTTTGGTCAAAGCGATTGGAGCAAAAACGACCTGCAAGTATTGGATGAGCCGGCTGATAAAATGATGGAGCTCTATATGACCCGGATCGTCGACAACCAGTTCCTGGCTCGCGACAAGCTCCTTGCTTCGCTGCAGACAACGGAGGACTGGAAAGAACACATTAAAAAAATCCGTGACTTCATGATTGAATCAACCGGCCCGTTTCCTGAGCGGACTCCTTTGAATGCTCGGATAACAGGACGAATCGAACACCAGGATTATCGTGTTGAAAAAATTCTCATTCAGAGTCGGCCCGATTTTTATGTCAGCGGAAACCTCTACTTGCCCAAAGGTTTTAAGGGTCCGCGTCCCGCTGTGTTAAACGTAATTGGTCACTACCCAAACGGTAAAACAGCCGAACATGTGCAACGCCGCAGCATCTCCCAGGCAAAGAAGGGCTTCGTCGCTTTTGCGATCGATGGCCTCGGTCAGGGAGAACGTCAGATCTTTGAATACACCTCGGATTTCAGAAAAAGACCCCTGTCTTCAAATATGCCGGGAGGCGTACATAAAACCATCGGGTTTCAGGCTTTTTTGAGCGGAACTCATTCCTTCAACCTCATGGCCTGGGACACCATCCGGGCCGTTGATTACCTGGTCAGTAGACCCGAAGTAAACGCGGACGAGATTGCCATCACAGGCGCCTCAGGAGGAGGCATGATGAGCACCTATATCCTTCCCTTTGAGGAGAGGATCAAAGTCGCCATACCGGCATGCAATCCTAATACTTACTCCTATCATGTTCATCTCCCAAGTGGATCCGATCACGAGAATGTTTTCTTTGGTTGTTTTGCGGAGGGAATAGATATGCGGGGTGACC
>JAPUIL010000545.1 GCA_027297085.1 Verrucomicrobiota bacterium
CCTCGGGGTGATCCTCAACGTGGAGCCCACCTCGGAGATCGAAGACTCACCTGAGTTTAGAAAACAATTCTATCAACATGCCTTTGGCGAAGGTTGGGGATTGTATTGTGAAAAGCTCGGAGTCGAGATGGGAATATACGATACGCCCTACGATCACTTTGGACGCTTGTCCTATGAGATGTGGCGGGCTTGTCGGCTTGTGGTGGATACGGGGTTACACGCAAAAGGTTGGAGCCGACAGAGGGCGGTGGATTACCTGGCGGCTAACACGGCTCTTTCGCTTCACGAAATTGGAACGGAAGTGGATCGTTACATAGCTTGGCCGGGGCAGGCGTTGGCCTACAAAATGGGGGAGTTGACCTTATGGGAACTTCGCGCGCAGGCCGAAGAAGCGTTGGGAGAAAATTTCGACATCAGAGACTTTCATGATGCTGTGCTGGAACAAGGGGGGCTTCCGCTTGAAATCTTGCGATCGCAGATTGCTGCTTACATCGAACAAAAGAGTTCGAGTAAAGATCAGTGATTATAGGGTTTAGAATCAGGCTTTAACAAGTTCAGCGCCCTTGAGAACTTGTTTAGTATCTACAATGCCAACTCCGGGACCTTCTGGTACTGTCATTTCTCCATCTATTATCCGAAGTGGAGGATCAAACCAATCGCTGTAATTTTGAATGTTCCGTTTGTATTCTTGATAGCGACCGATGTCGGGAGTACGCGATGCGAAGTGCAGCATGTAGATAAACCCGAAGCCACCTGAAATGTGGACGGTGGTCGGCATGTTTCGCAATTCGGCCATGCGCGAAACACGGATCGAACGGATCATTCCTCCGTAGTAATGGAGGTCTGGTTGGACGATATCAACCGCGCGATTTTGGATTGCCCATTGAAACCGCCAGTGGCTGTATTCCTGTTCACCTCCGGAAACCGGAATAGTCAGGGTATCGGTTACCAGTTTAGTATCTTCCAAACGGTCGAATGGGCATGGCTCTTCGAAGTACACCGCTCCGATGTCTTCCAGCATGCGTCCGACTTCGATCGCCTGAGGTGGATCGTAGGAACTATTCGAATCCGCATGCAGGGCGATGTCATCCCCTAAAACCTTTCGCGTGAGCGGAATCAATTCTTTGGTGCGGTTTGGCAGAGCGTCCTCGTTGCGGCTCATGCGGCCACCCACGCGATACTTAACCGCTTTAGCTTTGGTCTCATCAATCAGACCTTGCAGGTAAACGATCTCCTCCTCAGGAGTCGAATCACGGCGGCCGCTGGCCACATAGAACGGAATGCGCTTGCGGATTACGCCGCCAAGTAGATCGCCCATCGACTTACCAGCAACTCTTCCCAGTAAATCTAAAATAGCGAACTCCAGCCAGGCAACCGGACTCCAGTATGCTAGACCCTGGAGTTTATAATTGCTCCCCCAGCGATACAATTCCCACAAAAGATTTTCCAACTGCCGAGCATCCTTGCCGATAAAGAAGGGAGCTACTCGCTCCAGGAAAATGGGAGCCAGGTAACGGGCTCGATTGTTGTCCAAAGAAATGCCTTCAACTCCATCCTTGGAACGCACCCGCACGAAAAATTGGTTTCCCTTCTTCAGTAGGTCGATGGATTCGATAATTACCGGGTTTTTCAGGCTGCTTAGATCAAGCACGGGCTTGGCCGCGATATCCACCAGATCCTTTGAGGCGCCCGGATATTCCTGGGCGAAAAGTGAAACAGGATCGGCTAAAGCCAGGGCACTTAGCCCCGCAGCCTTGCCAAGAAAATCGCGACGGCTGAATGACATTGCTTAAATCTAGCTTCTATTAGCCTCAAGGCAAATGATAAATCTGTTCCGGTAGGTGTTCGGGACTTCAGATTCGATGCTTGAGTTTCTTAGTTTATAGGTGACTGACTGTTGCGGATAGTTAGGATGCTGAGTTATGAAACTCTGTCCCCATTTCTCTCTATCGATTTTAGTCTTCGGAGCTGTCTCCACCATCTCAGTTCTTGCTGAAGACGGTGTTGTTGGCTTTAGAGCGGACGAGGCTTCCGAGCTAAAATCATTAGAAGCCAGATACGACGAACTTCTGAGCGCAGATAATCTTCGCGAATGGATGGGAAAAATGACCAGTCGACCGCATCATGCGGGTTCCCCGAAAGCCAGAGAGAATGCTGAGTATATAGCTGAACTGTTCCGGTCTTGGGGTTATGATACTTCGACGGAAACTTTTCATGTATTGTATCCCACACCCAAGCTGAGAGAACTTCACCAACTGAAACCTCATCCGGTTAAGCTTTCGCTCAAGGAAGAGGTCATGGGATCGGATTCCGCTGCCGAAGCGTTGCTGCAGGAAGGATTGCCGCCTTTCAATGCGTATTCAGCGGATGGTGACGTAGTGGGTACTGTGGTATATGCGAATCAGGGTCTTCCTAAAGATTACGAGGTGTTGGAGCAAAACGGTATCGATGTTAAAGGCAAAATTGTGCTGGTGCGGTATGGAGGATCCTGGCGTGGTATCAAACCAAAGGTTGCCCATGAAAAAGGGGCCATAGGTTGCATCATTTACAATGATCCTTCCGCCGATGGTTTTTCCGAAGGCGCCGCTTACCCAGAGGGTGCTTTCAAACATGACTCTGCGGTGCAGCGTGGATCGGTTGTGGATCTTCCCGTACGTCCGGGCGACCCGCTTACGCCCGGCTACGGAGCAACTCTTGAGGCTGAGAGGTTGACCGTCGAAGAGTCTGAGACCGTAATGAAGATTCCGGTTTTGCCGATTTCGGCGGCCAACGGTGAAGTGCTTTTGAAGACTCTGGACGGGCGTGTTGCGCCGAAATCCTGGCGGGGCGCACTTCCGTTAACCTATCGCATGGGCGGTGGCGGAGGAACCGTCGTTCGTTTAAAGGTCGCATTTAATTGGGATCTGGTGCCGGCATACAACGTGATTGCTAAGTATCAGGGATCGGATTTTCCCGATGAATGGGTGATTCGAGGTAATCACCACGATGCTTGGGTGATCGGTGCGCGGGATCCTATGAGCGGAATGGTAACGGTATTGGAGCAGGCGAGAGCTTTTTCGAAGTTGATTAAACAAGGATGGCGTCCCAAACGAACCCTCGTCTTTTGTAGCTGGGATGCCGAAGAACCTGGTCTCCTGGGATCCACTGAATGGGCTGAGCATCATGCCTCGTTACTACAGGAAAAAGCGGTTGTTTACATCAATACCGATGGCAATTCCCGGGGATTCTTGAGCATAGGGGGTTCTCATTCCCTGGAGCGTATGGCGGCTGAAGTGGCGCGAGAAGTGTTGGATCCACAAACTCAGATTTCTGTTTCAGATCGTAAGCGATCAGCGATTCTTGTAAATGGATCCCCTGAGATGCGGGAACTGATAAAGTCACGCAAGGGTATCCCATTGAATGCCTTGGGATCTGGGTCGGATTACAGTGTATTTTTGCAGCATCTCGGGATACCGTCGTTTAACGTCGCGTTCAATGGTGAAGGGTTTGGCGGCGAATACCACACCAGTTTTGATACCTTTGATCATTTTACCAAATTTATTGATCCCGGATTTGAATATGGCATCGCGTTAGCAAAAATATGCGGCCGCTTGACTCTCCGTTTTGCCGATGCGGAGCTTTTGCCCTTTCAATTCGCGGCGCCGAGTAAAACTTATTCAGGGTATGCCGAAGAACTTGAGAAACTTTTGGTCAAACAGCGTGAGGAAATCGAACGCCACAATCTCCTGGTGAATGAGGGGCATCTGAAACAGGCGGCCGATCCCAAATGGCCCTTTGTCAATCCGAAGACCAAAGAGAATGCGCCATACCTTAACTTTGCTCCTCTGCTCAACGCGTTGGATCGTTTAGAAGCTGCAAGCAGTAGTTTTCAACAAACGTGGAAAGACTACTTTGGCAGTATTCAAACCACTGACCGGCAAAAGATAGCTCAAATAAATAAGGTGTTGTATCAGTCAGAGCAGACCTTGATTCGAACGGAGGGATTGCCACGTCGGCCTTGGTTTCGTCACCAGGTTTATGCGCCAGGATATTATACTGGCTATGGAGTGAAGACATTTCCAGGTATTCGAGAAGCCATCGAAGAACGCAAATGGAGCGAGGCAGAAGAGCAGATGCAGTTTGCCGCCGATGCGATCTCGGCTTACTCTAGTCAGGTGGAGCAGGCTACTATTTTATTAACTGTGGAGTAACTTGCTTGTCTTTGTGTTGCTGTTTCGGGTCTACCACATGAGATTTGTTTAGACCATGCATCGCATTGTATCCTTAATTGCCAGTTCCACGGAGATTGTGTGTCGACTGGGTTTGCGTGACCAGTTGTTCGGCGTTTCGCACGAGTGCGACTATCCGGATTCGGTTCGGAGCCTAACGGCTTGTTCTAAGCCACGCATCGATATTCATGGTTCGAGTCGTGATATAGACAATCGTGTAAAACATGCGCTTAAAGACGCGCTTTCGGTCTACGAAGTGCGGCAACAGGAATTGGAAGCGATTGAGCCTACCATCATCATCACGCAAACGCAGTGTGAAGTGTGTGCTGTAAATTTATCGGATGTAGAAGCGGCGGTTTGCGATCTGCTGAGCTCGAATCCCAAGATTGTTTCACTCGAACCAAATGAATTGAAGGATATCTGGGCGGACATTCAACGGGTGGCTGATGCAGCCGATGTACCGGAACGTGGTCAGGTACTGGTCGCCGAGCTTTTGGCCGAGGTCGATACCATCCGCAATACCACCAGGGAACTCGACCGGCCGACGGTTGCCTGTATCGAATGGCTGGAACCGCTTATGGCAGCTGGAAACTGGATACCGGAATTGGTCGATATTGCCGGCGGCAAAAATTTATTTGGCGAAGCAGGAAAACACTCGCCTTGGATGACTTGGCACGAAGTCCTGGAAGCTGATCCGGATGTCATTGTGACGATGCCATGTGGCTTTGATATCCAACGAACGATGGAGGAGATTCATCTCCTAACAGATCGCCCAGAGTGGGGTGGTTTAAAGGCAGTTCGCGAAGGACGTGCTTTTGTGTCGGATGGAAATGCCTATTTTAACCGTCCAGGGCCACGCGTGGTTGAATCAGTCCGGATTCTTACTGAGGTCCTGCATCCTAATTTGTTTCCCCCCAACTTTGAGGGCAGTGGGTGGATTCGCATAGATTAAAAACTCTGAGTTACATGACTGCTGGGATGACGGAGGCTTTAGCAACTGGCAAAGCGCGGTCAAGCTTTCCGGCAATTTTTAGAAATGGGATTCTCAGGATTCGCAAAATACATAGTTACTTCTTGCCAACCAGTGAGGGGGCTCCTCAGTAATGTAGGGCGTGCAAGCTAGTGAAAATAGTCATCCGGTATTGGAGACAGAGGAGATCCTGAAATCGTTCCCGAATGGGCGGGAGGTAATCCATGTGTTGCAGGGAGTAAACTTTAAGCTGCTTCAAGGACAGACCGTTTCGATTCAAGGGGAATCAGGCAGCGGTAAAACCACTTTTCTCAATATTATTTCCGGATTGGAGAGTCTGGATAGTGGCCGGTTACTTTGGAATGGGAATGAGATTGGTCGTCAATCGACCGCATCCGTTGCGGCTCAGCGTGCGCGGCAATTGGGCTTTATTTTCCAGGCCTACTACCTCTTGCCCGAATTAAACGTATTGGACAATGTGATACTTTCGGCCCGTCTTTTGCATGTGCCAGGTATTAAAGATAAAGAAAGAGCTCGACGGTTACTTGACCGTGTCGGTTTGAAAGACCGTATGCATTTCTCGGTGGAGAAACTTTCGGGTGGTGAACGGCAACGTGTAGCCATTGCCCGGGCTTTAATGAATAAACCTAATCTGATACTTGCGGATGAACCGACGGGTAACCTCGATGAGCAGACCGGGGATTCGGTGATCGAACTTCTGTTGGGAATTGCAAGAGAAGAAGGAACCAGCCTGATTTTAGTAACTCATAACAGCAGTCACGCCGTAAAAACGGATGCCCGTTATCGGCTGCATTTAGGTAAACTTGAACAAGTTATAGATGAATCCTGAAGGACCTATACGATGTGGTGTCGTGGGCGTTGGCTATTTGGGTCAGCACCAC
>JAPUIL010000546.1 GCA_027297085.1 Verrucomicrobiota bacterium
CAGAATCTCTGCCAGAAGGTGGTCTTATGAAACACCTCTGCAGTCTCACTGGAAACGTACAACTGAGTACCCTCGGAATCCCCCAGTTCGTACTTATAAAACGGCCAATGAGGCGAACCGGAAAAGCTAGGGTTTGTCGTCCATGCATCCACGTCCGTCATTTTTCCATGGGCTCGAACGGACCCTTCGATGTTGTTAATGGACATAAACCACTGGACAGTACGTCGGGCTCTCGATGAGTCCACTTCTTTCAGAAGCTCGCCATTGTCCGCAAAAACCATTCTATAAGAGCCATCGCTTCCTTCGAACCGGTATACCGGACGATCCTGGAGCGTGTTCAATCGAATCGACAGGGGATGAGACTCTAATCCTGATTCGCGGAACGCACGCTGCACGGAGAAATTGAGCGATGTACCGTCAAGAGAAGGTAAATCCGGAAAACGTTGGAGATCCTGATAAATCGGATACCCGACGAACATCATCACGATTCCAGAACCGAACAGCAGGAGAAAAAACAGGCTTAACCCTAAGCCGAGGTAGTTATGAGTCTTAACGTAAAATTTTACCCAGGACATATTCACGAACCCATGGGAAGTACGACTAATCCGAGCATAATCCTAAACTCCTCAGTCGTACCCACTCTAGGGCTTCAACTGAGGAATCCAGGACAATCAAACGGCTGGCTTTGGGGTTTCTTAGAAGCTCTGGTTGTATGTCAACTGAATGTTTCTACCGGGTACAATGACTTCCACCCTTCGAAAGGTTCCCGATACGGGGGCGGTTGCATTCTCCAATCGATACGCCTCCTCATCGTCGAGCAGATTTTCAATCCGAAAACTCAACCTTTTGTCACCAAATCGATCGAGATTATAGTAGCCCGAAAGATCGAATGTGGCGTACTCGCCAAAGTTCTGTCTGCCGCCCACAGCGGGGTTAAGCGAGTCGTAAATCTTCCCGGTATAGACTCCAGTCAACTGCGCTCCCCAGCTTCCACCCTCTGAGTCAAAACTTAAGTATCCCTTGTAAAACGACTCCGGGATCAGATCCGGTTGTTCGCCGCTTCCATCGTTTTCAGCATCCACCCATGTGCCGTTGAGGTGGAGAGTCCACTCCGAGGTAAAGGTAATCGTTCCTCGTGCTTCAAATCCCTCCCTCGTCGATTTTCCCGAAGCGTTTCGGACAGTAATCGTGTTGCCACCACCATCTAGGTCGACTTCCTGAATTAAATCATTAATCGTTCTATCGAAATAGCCAATTTCCCACTCGACTTCTGTCCCTCGAAGATTAGACAAACCGCCAAGTCCCAGGTTTACGCTCTGGCTTTCCTGGGGTGCTAACTTTTCACCGGCAACGGCACTACCGATAAGGTTGCAGGGACTGTTTACTCCGGGCAAGGGACAGAATGTAGAATTCGTTTGATCCTGGAAGAGTTCCGTAATGTTCGGATTACGGAAAGATGTTCCGCCCGAGATACGAAAATAGGTCTGCTCCGTAAGCGGGTGACGAGCGCTGGCACTCCAGACTGTACTGTTATCTCCCTCGTCGGCCAGGTTGTAGCGAACGCCTAAAGCGAATTTTGTATCCGGCGTAAATTGAAGTACAGGCCGATATTGAGCAAACGCCGCCCAGACGGTTTCAACCTTGGGGGCGATGTTGGTAACAAAGTCGGCGCCTTCCACCTTCTGCATATCAATCCCAGCAACCCACTCGGAACCACCGTCCTGCTCGAAGGTCCCCATGGCATTAAAACCATAATCTTCAAACCACCAGGGGGTGCCGTTATGAATCACCTGCAGGCTCCCGTCGTCAGCCACATCAATCCGATTCCATTCGGTGTCCCATTCGTGCCAGTATGCCTTCACGAAATAGGCCAGTTGTTCGTTGACGTGGTTTTCGTACTTAAGGGAAAAAATATCTTGGGTCCGATCGTTCGTCCTTAGATAGTAATTATCTGCAGCTGGGCGACTGACTTCCATTTCGTTGCGAAGCAGAGATAGACTGATGAATTGACTGTCTGAAATTCTCCTATTGGCCTTAAACCCAATCGACCGTACGTCCCAGGAACGCAATCGGGTTAAGGTCGTGGCGTCAAAATCCTGGTCACGAAAAATTTGCGCATCTCCTCTGTTTTGAGCAGCAAAAAGTAAAAAGTCAGAACTTTCAGTACGGTGCGTCACCAGGCCACTCACGCTCTGTTCGCCATCCCCAACAGTTCCCACGGCCAGACTGACTTCTCCGTTATCAAGATCCGCTCCGTCTTTGGTGATGATGTTGATCACTCCATCAATCGCCTGCGTTCCGTAGAACAAACCCTGACCGTCCTTTAATACCTCAATCCGCTCGATGTACTGAGGCGGAATAAAAGTGCGAAACGTGCCAAAAATTCTCATGCTCACCCGAACTCCATCGACCAGCCAGAGCACGCTTCCATCATCCCCACCCTGAAGCGAAGGATCAGACTCTCCCATACGATTACCGTGACGGGGTGAAATAAAAAGTCCAGGGACCAATTTTTCCAAAATCTGCATGACGTCGTTCAGCCCGGACCTTCGAATGTCGGCACTGGTGATGACTTCGAGTTGATTTCCAAATTCGGCTAATTGGGCGGTAAGTTCTCTTTCAATGGATTGGCCCATAACCCGAATTTCTTCTATTTCGGCGGCGGACTCTTCTTGAGCAAGTACTGCACTCGATTCAACGATGAATAACAATGAAACAAGCAATCCAAACAAACGTTTTGGAATGATATTGATATAATTGGTGACAGCAGATGATGCAGCGACTGCGGCATGAATTGCCATCCTTGATTTCATTGGTTTCGTCATTTTGTGTCTCCGTAAGTTAAATATTCTGAACCTTTACGGTGCTGAGGCCGCATGATCAAAAATCGTGAACTTGCTATCTTTCTCAACTTCAAATCTTTTCCTTAGTGATCACATCCACACTGGCAGGTGTATCGAATGAGGAAACCCCCAGTCGACCTCATGCACCATTGCTGGCATCCAAACGTAACAAACCAATGCCCTGTCCAATGACAACGATCTCTTCCAGGTCTGAGCGTGCGTTCTGCGCCATCGCGGCGGGCACCGCCGTTGTCAACGCAGCGACGATCGAAAGCTGGTATTTAACAGGAGTGATGTTCATGGTTTCCTCTAGCTAATGTTTCCTCTGGGCGCGCCCCAGCCGGGCACCTGAACCCAAGGGTTGCCGAGTATAGGGATTCATCGGTAAAACATAGAGTTAGAAACGGTTTATTAACCGTTAAAATTCGGCTAAGGTGCCTACCCCGCGGCGATGAACGCTCAGGTCCGGCGAGGAATGACTGAAAAAGACATTATAGAACAAGAGGTTGCGAAGCTAACTAAGAACCACATTTTGGGCCGATCCCGGGCCTATGCGCGGTTGCTGGAGTATTTGGCCGGTTGCTCCATTAACGGTAGGAGACCCAAAGAGTTCGAAATCGCCTCCAAAGTGTTCGGCAAGGGGAGCGATTTCGACCCCAGCCAGGACTCCCTGGTCCGGGTCTATGTGCACAATCTCCGCCAGAAGCTCGACAACTACTATGCGCGCGAGGACAACCCGGGCGGCGACCGGCTGGCGATACCGAAGGGTGAGTACCGCCTCGCT
>JAPUIL010000547.1 GCA_027297085.1 Verrucomicrobiota bacterium
GCCTGATCCTAATCCAATGGAGTGTTCGGAGAAGTAAATCAGGTTGAAGTGCTTCAACCCTTCTTTATCGAGTGCGTTGCAAAAAGCGTTGATGGGCCCATTTCCACGGCCCTTCAATTGCTTGTCCTCGCCTGACCAAGATAGGGCGATTTCCAACTCGATTTCCTTCGATTCAGAAAAGCGTCCAACTTCTTTGACCTCACTGAGGTGCAATGGGTCTTTCAGGCCGGCGTAATCCGTGAGGAAGGCCTTCAGGATTTCGTCAGGCGTCAACTCGCGCGACAAATGATCGGCCAGGTCGTAGACCATTTTTCCGAGTTCGGGGTGCATGGGTCGAGGAATTTGGTAACCGTATTCATTTTCCAATACGAATGCCACACCTCCTTTGCCAGACTGGCTGTTAATCCGGATAATAGCCTGGTAGTTTCGCCCAATGTCCTTCGGATCAATGGACAGGTATGGAACTTGCCACAAGCCACCCCCTTCGGGCTCCATCTGCTCCATCCCCTTCCGAATGGCATCTTGATGGGATCCGGAGAACGCGGTAAATACCAAGTTGCCACTGTATGGATGCCTATCGTGTACGTCCATACGAGTACACCGTTCATAAATACCGCGGATTTCGTTCAGGTTTTGAAAATCCAATCCTGGTTTCACGCCTTGAGAGTACAAATTCAACGCAACTATCACGATATCCAGATTTCCGGTACGCTCTCCGTTCCCGAACAGAGTTCCTTCCACTCGATCGGCACCCGCCATCAAACCAAACTCCGTTGCAGCTACACCGGTTCCCCGATCATTGTGTGTGTGGAGACTGATGATAACCTGATCCCGGTGGGAAATGTTTCTGCAAAACCATTCGATTTGGTCGGCGTGTACATTGGGAGTGGCCAACTCGACGGTTGCCGGAAGGTTCAGGATTATTTTCTCGTCCGGTGCAGGATCCCATTTTTCGTAAACTGCTTCGCAAACTTCGAGTGCGAATTCCATTTCAGTATCGGAAAAACTTTCCGGAGAGTACTGGAACTCAATTTGGGTCTCAGGCACGGTATCAACCAGTTCCTTAACCAGTTGGGTCCCGTTCACTGCGATGTCCTTGATTTCCTCTTTGCTTAACCCGAAAGTGACACGTCGTTGTAATGGATTGGTCGAGTTGTACAGGTGGACGATGACTCTTGGAATACCTTTAATCGCTTCAAACGTTCGACGAATCAAGTGTTCGCGGGCCTGAATCAGGACCTGCACGGTGACGTCCTCTGGAATGAGGTGGTTATCGATCAAGTGTCTCAGGAAATTGTACTCTGTATCGTTAGCCGATGGAAATCCAACTTCGATCTGTTTGAACCCCACCGATACGAGCAGTTTGAACATCTCCAGTTTTTCGTCGATGTTCATTGGAACGGCGAGGGCCTGATTACCATCGCGCAGGTCGACGCTGCACCAGATGGGCGCCGAATCGATCGTTTTGTCGGGCCATTGGCGGCCGGGTAAATCGACGCCTTTGAATGGCTGGTATTTTGTTATGGGTGCTTTTTGCATTGGACCTAAATAATTTAAAAAATTTGCTGCTGGGTTACACTGGGTGTGAATTCCCGGTACTTAATACGTTACTTGCCAAAACCCGGGAAACAACGGGAATAATTTGTTTCTCCCCTAGGGGAGAAGCAGCAATAGGCCGGTCTGGAAAAGTCCTGACGATGGGCAAGTAGTTTTCATGTTCTCAAAAAGAGGCAGGTCTTCTCTTCCAAATCGCTGGTATGAGTCAAGCCAACTTTAACCTGGCTTACTCACCAGATGAGCGCTCATCGGGTACAGGAGTCTCATCGACCGGAGCCTCCTTTTCGATTTTAATTGGTTCCCCTTGCTTAATGTGGATGTCCCGTTGAGGAAAAGGAATTTCGATGCCATGTTCGTGAAATCGGTCCCAGATCTCCAAATAGATGAGACTTTTAATATTAGTAACCCCATTGGCCGGATCCTTGATCCAGAACCGTAGTTCCAAGTCTACCGAATTGTCCCCAAATCCTTTGACCGGGCATTGAGGCTGAGGGTTCTTCAGTACTCGATCGCATGCCTGGGCGCTTTCAATACAAAGTTCCATGGCCCGTCGAACATCTGCGTTGTAAGAGATGCCAACCGGCAATCTCAAACGTATCTCGGTGTCCGAAAAGGACCAATTTTCAACCGTAGTGGTGACAAGGTCTTCATTGGGAATGAGGTTTTCCCGGCCATCCCGCGTGATAACAGACACATAGCGAGCACTGAGCTTGTTAATCCATCCGTATGTCTCGCCAATTGAGATGACGTCTCCTGGTTTGATGGATTTATCCAGTAGAAGAATCACCCCGCAGATGAGGTTTGAAATTACCTTCTGCAGGCCAAAACCAAGACCTAAACCAATGGCGCCACCGAAGATCGTAAGCGAAGACAGTTGAATCCCTACGGTGTTCAGGCCGACCATAATAGAAAACGAAATGAGGGCTACCTTAAGGATTTTGGCAAAGAGCACCTCCATCGACGGGGTGATATTGGGCATCTTGTGCATCTGAGTTTCCGCGGCGCCAGACAGCCAGATACTCATCCACATTAGGAACAGAAGCAGGCCCAAGCCCTTGATTATCCCCAGTAGCGTAATGTTTATCTCCCCCATTGGGAATCCAATGTCGTTGAGAGCGGTCAGAGTCGGGTCGAGAAGGTCGGAGATCTTCAGTAGGACACCCACCACAATCACAAACCCCAACAACCGGCGCCAGAATCGCTCCGAAGTCATTTGGTTCACCATCACGAGCAGAAACCAGGCAACCGCTAAATTGGAAAAAGGGCTCAGGAGCACATCGTCGTAGCCGCGGTCGAGGACGCCTCCTTTTACCATCGAGCAAATAAGTACGTAGGCCGCCGGCATGGTCAAAGCGGCAAAGGCAGGAACAAGCGTTTTTGAAACCCAGGGGGCGGGCAGTTTCCCCAGACGACGATAGAGGGTCGCACTCAAGATTTTTGCCAAGAGAAAACTTACGGCCAGAATGGCAAGAATGGTGCCACCTTCCCATAAGAAACCTGGGGACTCGATGTAGTTAAGAATGGGTTGATACCACGGGAGCGATTCTTCTGCCATTAGAACAGTCTTGAGAAATGATCGTCTGCAATCCAGTCAGAAAAGCCCGGCTAAAAAATATTTGAGATCGTAGTTGAAATAGGAAGCTAGGTTTCCCACCTTTGATCCTCGGCCGGGTCCTACGGGTGCTCGACAGACAAACTCCGCCAGGACCGGAAGGTAGCAACGGTAGTCATGATCGTGCTAGCCGTGGGTAACCTGGCCACCTCTTTATTTCATTAAGAACACTTCATGGCACAGGGTTATCAGGTCATTGCTCGCCGCTGGCGTCCAAAACAATTCGACGAAATTGTTGGGCAGGACCACATTACACGAACGCTGAAGAATGCCATTACCTCCGGTCGGATTGCCCA
This sequence comes from Verrucomicrobiota bacterium, assembly GCA_027297085.1. Lineage (GTDB taxonomy): Bacteria > Verrucomicrobiota > Verrucomicrobiia > Opitutales > UBA2995 > UBA2995. The sequence goes on from JAPUIL010000547.1 coordinate 3,466, forward strand.
CGCATATCTCTTTGTAGGACCCCGCGGAACCGGCAAAACTACCACCGCGCGCATGTTTGCCAAAGCGCTCAATTGCGAAGGCGGTCCTTCTATAACCCCCGATGACGACTCAGACATCTGCAAATCCATCATGGATGGCAGCTGCATGGACGTCATTGAAATCGATGGCGCTTCTAATAATTCTGTAGAGCAGATCCGCCAACTACGCGAAGACTGCCAATACGCTCCCACTCAGTGCCCCTTCAAGATCTACATCATTGACGAGGTCCACATGCTTTCAACCGGCGCTTTCAATGCCTTGTTGAAAACTCTGGAAGAACCGCCTTCACATGTGAAGTTTCTCTTCGCCACAACCGAGGCTCATAAAATTCTTCCCACCATTGTCAGCCGTTGCCAGCGTTTTGAATTTCGCCCAATCAGCGATGAGTTAATTTGCGAGAATTTAAAAACCATCGCTAATGCCGAGAAAATCTCCATTGACGACGCTGCCCTGAAATCAGTCGCCCGCTTGGCCAATGGAGGTATGCGAGATGCTCAGTCGACTTTGGATCAATTGATTTCCTTTTGCGGCGATACTATTACCGAGGCCGATGTACTTGAAGTGTATGGATTGGCTTCCGCTGATCAGATTCATGAAATCGCCACTTTGTTGGCCCAGGCCAACTACCCTGAGATTTTATCCACCGTGGAGGATTTGGCCAAGGGTGGCAAAGACCTCTATCGGATCCTGGTCGATTTGCAGAGCTACCTGCGCGAAGTCCTCATCGATGGTATCCGCAGTGGCGGAAAGACGAGTCGGTTAGGGCCACCCATATTGGTGGAAAGCCTCATGCGAATGAACGATGCGCTGCACCGGGGCGAAGCCGGAGTAAAGATGGGACTGTCCCAAACGGTTAATTTTGAAGTGACGCTTCTTCGAGCGGTTGAAGAAAGCCGAACCCGGGCAATTGACTCGCTGATCAAGGAGCTTACCAGCCTAGCCAAGGACGCCCCCGAGGTTTCCGGTCAAAAAAAAAATAGCTGAGTCTGATCCTTCCGCTACGAAAAAGGAGCTGGTCGTAAACGAGCCAGCCAAGACCCAGGCTTCGCAATCATTGGAGGCCAGTCAGGAAACTCAGGCCGAAGAACAAGCCGCATCCTTGCCTGACGAATTATCCGAACCAAATGCTCCCAAAACCGGGGATTCGGAGAAGGCTCGTTTTAAGGCAAATCAGGAAGAGATTCAAAAGCTGGTAAGCCAGCTCCCGGATCGCGTGCGCGACCAAATGCAGGATCTGTTTCGGGCTCGATACACCCGTATCCAAAAATTGGACCTAGAGAATCTCCCATCTGAGAAGGAGGGAAACCACTAGGGCCC